>JAIDJJ010000529.1 GCA_029052265.1 Muribaculaceae bacterium | reverse complement strand
CATTTATTGTAAACAATAGAACTTTTTCCTATTTTTGTGGTATAAAATTATAAACAATATGAAATACCGCGAATTTCATAAATTGATAAAGCAGCATGGCTGGGTGGAGATCCGGCAGGCGGGTAGCCATGTGATATATTCCAAGAAAGGCTATCCTCCGAAGAGCGTCCCTTACCACGGAAGCAAGGAGATTCCGGAGCCAATGAGGCGGAAGCTATGCAAGGAGATGGGGATTTGAAATCCACTCTCCTGATTTATTAAATTCACGGAACATCTTATTTGTCTATACATCTATATAATCTATTCATTATTGTATCATGGGCAACAAGCTTATCATCAACATTTGCGCCAGCAGTGATTCCTTCGGTGCTTTCGGGGAAAACTGCGATGGCATTTATGCTTCCGGTGACAACGTAGCCGAAGTGAAGAAAGATGTGCTTGAGGCAATCAGAATCTACAAGGAAATCACGCCTGAAGCTGAATGGGCTCAGCCGATTAAAGAAGACTGGCCTATTGAATGGCATTATGATGTTCAGTCGCTTCTCCTCTTCTATCAGGGAATATTCACCAACGCTGCCCTTGAAAGAATGACGGGTATCAACCAGAAACAACTGTGGAACTATGCCAACGGGGTATCTCGTCCGAGAAAGCAGGCGAAGGAAAAGATCCAGAACGCACTGCACTCCCTTGGACATGAACTCTTGGAGTTAAGCCTCTAAGCATATCGCTATTCATTGCGGAACGGTTCCCGTGTCAGGGAGCCGTTTTTTACTATTTTTCTTGTAAAATCCAAAAATTATCCCCCAACTTTGCAGTACTAAACCAAACAATGTGACCGATGCTTAAAGGATTTTTAATATCACTCGTCCTCGCGGTAATAATCCCGTTCATACTCACTCGCGGGAAAATAGTGAAGGATACAACGTCACGCCGGCGGAATTCCCGTCCCCGGCGTCCAATAAAGACGCTCCCGTGGTTCAATTCATCCCGCAAAGGTCACCGTTAGCCACAGACTGCCGGGGGCTGCCGATTGAAGATATATAAAAAGAAAGATGGTCTGATTTTAATCAGACCATCTTGGTTATCTCAGTCGGGGTGACAAGATTCGAACTTGCGACCACACGCCCCCCAGACGCGTACTCTAAACCGGGCTGAGCTACACCCCG
>JAIDJJ010000528.1 GCA_029052265.1 Muribaculaceae bacterium | reverse complement strand
CGTGTTGTTAGTCCATTTGATCGGATTAGTCGTGCCAAGAGCGGCAGCACCTACAGTTGTGTTTACAGTCCACTTCAGGTTGAGGACAACATCAGGATAGAGACCAGCCTGATTCTTAAATGTTACCGTACCGGTGTAAACACTCTGGTTGTTTCCAGTCTTAAGGATACCAAGTTCACTCTCAGAAACAGTCCAGTTGATAACTGGTGTGGCAGCATCATAGTTATTCCATACCTGAGATACTGTCAAAGTTCCGGCTGACTGATTCCATCCATAACTATTGTAAACCTTCACAAACTCTTCCTTGCTCATACCCTTGCCGCCGTTAAGCTTCTCAAGAACGTTCTGGGCAATGTAATCCCATGTGAAGTCATGACTTGCTCCTGTACATGCGGCGCCGTTGTCAGTAACATCAAGAGGGAAGGATACGGGATCCATTTCCTCAGCAGTGAACTTAACCTTGAAGTAACCTACCTCTATGACATTCTTATTGTTTACGTCATAGAGTGTAGCACGGATGATCGGCTGCTTGCCGATGATATTCTCATTTGCGATTGCTCCTGAAGATGCGATCGGAGTGAGCGTGCTTCCTTCTATCTTGGCAAATGCCTGCTGATTTGTCTTGTCAGGTGAAGTCGGAGTGTATTCACGTTTTGCAACAGCATAGCTGATGGCAAGACCATATTTCTCAAGATCACTTACCGAGATATAATCATGAGTTGAAGGTTCAAAGAATTTGCAACCCTGCACAAGATCATTGAGGTCATAAGATTTGTCATAAACCAATGATTTTGCAACCAGATCGTTTTCTGCTGAGTTATACAGAACTGTAGAGTCGTTCCAGAGATGACCGTCGTTGCTTACAGCAGCTGCATTTTTTACGAAACGGAGCTCAGGCTGGAAGTAAGTCTCTGAAAGACGGGTAAACTCTGAGTAAACCTCTGCCGAAGCCTCGCCTTCGAAAAGGTGCTTGGAGGCAACGGGCACTTTCAGTGATACAGTGTAGATCTTGCCGTCAGTCAGATTGAGAGTGTTGGTGTTTGCCTTGCCGAGGTTTACTGTGAGAAGACCATTGTCTTCAACCTTGGCGTTGGTAACTGTTACAACCTCCGGATCACCTGCACGGGTCTGGGCGATCTTGGTGACATATGCCATGCCGGGAACGTCAATATCCTCGGTCTTGAGTGTACCGGGGTTCAGACGATATTGAGCTATAGTAGCATTGTTAGTGATGACAAATTCAGTCTGACCTTCTGTAGCAGCCTGCCATTTACCACCCTTGAGAACCTGCTTAGTATACCTCGCAGACTCGAACTCGATTGTGGGTATGCCACCTACATAAAGTTCGGGAACGAGTGTCACAGAAGTAAGACGCTGAGAAAGAAGCGCTGCGATAGAGTTGACAGCGTTAGAAACCTGAGTGGAGATTGCGGCTGACAGTTTGGTAAGCTCACCCTTGATAGCGGTAATCTCTGTCTTAGCTTCACCGATAGCTGTTGCATTTGCCTGGATTGCAGCAGCGTTTGCAGAAGCTTTAGCCTGAACAGCAGCAAGATCTGCCTTGATTGTCTCGATTGCGGCAACCTTACCCTTCAGGTCAGCAACATCGCCCTGAAGTTTGGAAATAGCCTCCTGATACTTCTCAAGGGCAGCCACCTGAACCTTTACAGCCTCAAGCTGCTTGTTTGCCTCTGCGATTGTGCCGGAAAGCTCACCGATGGTAGCCTCAACCTTCGACATGTCGATCTTGTTGAGATCTGCCTGAATACCGTCGATACGACCTGAAAGAGCTGACAGCTCTTTTGCAGTCTCGGCATTCATGTCTGACATTGAAGACTGAAGTTTCTCTACCTCTGCGATGGCAGCGGCGATAGCTTCTGCTTTTGCCTCCTCAGCAGCTTTCTTGGCGAGAGCCACTTCTGCTGTAGCATTGTCAGCTTTCTCAGCGGCAGCCTTGGCATCGTTGGCAGCAGCTGTTGCAGCGTTCTGGGCAGCGTCCAGAGCAGTTTTAAGGCTGCTGAGCTGACTGCTCAGGTCACCGGTGGTGGTGTTGAGATCTTTTATGTCTCCATCGTAGTCCTTACAACCAACCAGGCCGACTGGCAAGCTGCCGAGCAACAATGAACACATTGCAAGATTCAATAAACTTCTTTTGTTCATGTTAAAAATGTTAAGTGTTAAAGTTTATATTGTTTGTTGTTGTTTACTGACAATCATGAGGAGCGTGACTCAGTGGCTTGTCGTAGTATTTTTCTTTCTTATTTTGGTGTTTATTAGGTTAAAATTACACTTCAACTCATCCATATCTCTTAATGAGAGAGAATGACCGACGGCAACTGATTGAATTTTAGA
>JAIDJJ010000527.1 GCA_029052265.1 Muribaculaceae bacterium | reverse complement strand
ATAGTATATACCTTGATACCTTTCTGTTTCGCAATCTGCGCAGCAGTTGAGGGGGGCACATCGCCTGCATTGTTCGTACCGTCTGTAAGAAGAATGATACTTTTTGATTTCGCCTTACCTGAAGCGATGCGGTTGATTGCACTTGTAAGACCGTCTCCAATTGCAGTACCGTCGTTCAACTCACCCATTTCCACCTGACGTATTGCATTCATCAGGGCTGCCCTGTCATTCGTCAAAGGCATAAGCGAGAGGCTTTCCCCGGCGAAGACCACAAGTCCCATGTTGTCATCCGTACGCTGGTTCACAAATTTCGACGCCACTTCTTTTGCCGCCGCAAACCGTGTGGGCTCAAAATCCCGGGCAGTCATACTTCCGGATATATCAAGCGCTATCACTATGTCGGTGCCTTCAATTCTTGATGTACGCAAATGATCATGAGTCTGAGGACGTGCCAACGCCACAATCAATGCCCCGATCGCTAAAAGCTGCAATGCGAAAGCAAGATGCATTGCCACTGTTTTCCATGACACCGGAAGATTTGCGACCGGCGACAACGTAGATATGCCCAGCGACGGACTGGCATTCCGGTGTTTCCAGATATACCATGCCACCAGCGGGATATACAAAAGGAAAAGCCATAAAAATGCCGGATACTTCAACATCATGACTCACCCCCTTTCTTAGCTTCTTTGACCGACACATTCTTAGCCCCGGATGTCACGCCGGAAGATTCCTGAGAATCTGACGGCTGCACAACCGGCTCCGGCTTGGTTTCCTCTACAAATTTTACTGCATTCTCATATGCCGCTATATTATCGGCGGGGAGCGGGCGCACTTTTGCAAATTTCACAAAATCAGCCACACTCAATATCTGGCGCACATAATCGCGTTTGTCCTTGACATCGCTGTCATAAAGACGATCCATAATTTCTCGTGATGTCATCTCCATTGCGTTTATGCCAAATCTCCGGTCAAGATATATGCGAAGAATATCCGTAAGCTGAGTGAAATACTCCTTCTCCATACCCTGCTCCCAAAGATTTTTTGCTTTGAGTTCGCGCAATCTTGTCATTGCCACATGGTAAGGCGACGGCTCCGGCTTCTTCTTAAGCACGGTGCCCTCCTTTTTATATCTCTTGACAGCCCATATGGCGGCGACTGCGGCAAGGATAAGAATCAATATCACCCACCAGTAATTATAAATCCAGTCAGGAACGGCATCAAGAATGTAAGGATAATCAGGATCAGATACAGGAGATGGCTCTTATACACTTATGACGCTGCCGACGAAATAACGCTTGTAGATATCGGTGTTCGCCGTAGCATTAAAAAAAAAGGGGGGGGGGG
>JAIDJJ010000526.1 GCA_029052265.1 Muribaculaceae bacterium | reverse complement strand
ACATCCCCCACGAAATAGCCTGGCTGCCCTATCCCGGTGACCAATAGTACCGCACCCTGGGAGGTCCATGCCCCCCACGATGCCTGCCCTGGGGCCCCGTCGGGGACAGGCACATCCAATGATGCGGTACTATTGCTCACCGGAAGAGCTCATCCACGATATTTCGTGCGTCATTTCAGAAACTATCCCTTTAAAGTAAAAGTGAATCATTTCCCTGACCATCATGATTTTTCGCGAGAAGACATAAGAGCAATTGCCGAAAAATTTAAAAATATGGCAGGAGAACGCAAGATAATCATAACGACAGAGAAAGATGCTGTGCGTCTTATGCATAATCCATATTTCCCGCAGGAACTCAAACCGTTTACTTTCTATCAGCCTGTTGCCGTAAAAATGATAAACGGACTGGATGATAAAAACTTTATTGACGAGCTCCGGGCCTCAGCGGGCTTCTCAGGTCAGAACCTGCAGGATGAGTTATCTTAAAATCAAATATAATCCGGCTGGAAACTTTATCCTGCCGGACAGTGTTTTATAATTAGCCCAAAATTAATAGTAATGGAAAAAAATATGTTGGAGACAATCCGGGAGAAAGCGGATTATATTCTTGAAAAGATAGGAGAAGCACCCCGTATAGCAGTGATTCTCGGCACAGGTCTTGGTGATCTGGTGAACCATATTGAAATTAAGAAAGAACTCAATTATAAGGATATTCCAAATTTCCCGGTATCCACCGTTGAAGGTCACAGCGGTAAACTTATTTTTGGAAATCTCGGAGGTAAATACATCATGGCAATGCAAGGTCGTTTCCATTATTATGAAGGTTACGACATGAAGCAGGTGACATTCCCGGTAAGGGTAATGCGTCAGCTGGGTGTGGAAACTCTGTTTGTAAGCAATGCAGCCGGCGGAATGAACAAAGAATTTAAGGTCGGGGATGTGATGGTCATAACAGATCACATCAACCTGTTTCCGGAAAATCCCCTGAGAGGGAAGAATTATGAGGAGCTTGGTCCCCGTTTCCCGGCTATGACAGAGGCTTATAGCTCCGGTCTTGTCAGAATGGCAGACGACATAGCAAGAGAGGAGGGCATACGCCTGATGCATGGAGTCTATGTAGGGACTCCGGGTCCAACTTTCGAGACCCCGGCTGAATATGAATATTTCCGTATTATCGGGGGAGATGCCGTCGGGATGTCGACAGTGCCTGAGGTAATTGTAGCCAACCACGCCGGCATGACGGTGTTCGGAGTTTCTGTCATAACAGATCTCGGAGGGAAGGATGTGAAGGAAGTCCCGACACATGAGGAGGTCCAGAAGGCTGCTGTGAAGGCACAGCCTGTGATGACGAATATAATTAAAAAAATGCTCGGACGTCTCTAAAATCAACAGCTATGCGCCGGATCTTTTTCCAAAGGATCCGGCGACATGGATAATAAATGGCGATACAAATATATGGACAATAATCAGACAGAAATATCTAATCTGGGAGAGTTCGGGCTTATAGAACGTCTCACCAAAGATTTCCCTTTGAAAAATCAAGAGTCAAAGCTTGGTGTCGGCGATGATGCCGCCATACTTTCATTTGGGGCGGAGGATGTGCTTGTCACAACCGATCTTCTTCTTGAAGGAATCCATTTTGACTTGCGGTATGTGCCCCTGAAGCATCTGGGCTACAAGGCAGCTATTGTCAATTTCAGCGATATATATGCCATGAACGGAACCCCGAAGCAGATCACTGTCAGTCTGGGTGTCTCAAGCCGTTTTACCGTTGAGCATCTTGATGCCATATATTCAGGCATACGTCTCGCATGTGAGCTTTATGGCGTCGACCTTGTCGGAGGCGACACCAGCGCGTCAGTGACAGGGCTTGTAATAAGCATCACCTGTATAGGAGTAGCATCTGCTGCCGAAGTTGTGCGCCGTTCCTGAGCGAAACCTACAGCTATCATTTGCGTCAGAGGGGATCTCGGCGCGGCATTCATGGGCTTGCAGCTTATTGAGAGGGAAAACCGGATTTCATCAGGGCATAAAGATTTCCAACCCGACTTATCAGGAAAAGAGTATATTCTTGAAAGACAATTGATACCGGAGGCACTTAAGGATATAATAGAACTGCTTCCGAAAG
>JAIDJJ010000525.1 GCA_029052265.1 Muribaculaceae bacterium | reverse complement strand
AAATAATTATCAGTTATTTTTTGTTAAATAAAATTTATAGCCCCACAAAATATTTATAATCAGCAGACTCTCGTCATAAAATTCATTTAAACGGTAATGACATTCATTGGCTTTTACAGAATGAACGGAAGTGGCATGGTGAAACGTTTCGGTCTGTGCGGTGGGCTCTTTGACGTAATTCCGATAAGCTATTATCAAAATGAGCACACCCGGAATCCATGGTCTACAATATTTATTCAGTCATTATGGAGCTCCATAATGACTGAATAAATATCATAAATCTACGTGAATCTACCTGACAAATCCTATCAATTCCTTCGACAAATAAATTCAAACAGTTTCTTATGACTGATTCTCATAAACAAGAGTTGAACCAATGACATGAGAAAACGCTTCATTTTTTCTTTTTCTTTCCTTTGTCTTTAGTCTGTTTAGCCTTATCAGCATCTATAAACATTCCTTCTCTCGAAAGCTGATTGTCGAGATTCGCGATACCAAGAGCCCCGAGAGCAGTTGCAACGGCGGTGTATTCCTGATATTCAGGAATGTGTTTGTTAAACAAATCCCTTTCAGTATGCCAAATCTCCCCATAGTTGAAATTATAACCTTTGAAATCACTCTCATTGAATCCGTAGATCGGCACACCCTCCACATAAAATACCATAGCATCCGTACCTCCGGCTTTGGTAGGCTTCACTCTCGGTTTCGCCTCACTCACTTCAAAAGGATATTCATTATTTATTCTCTTGATGGGAGCTGTAGCCTTTTCGACATCTTCCTTCATCGCCGCAGGCACCCTCATTCCGACAGGTGGTGTCGGACCTCCATCCCTGTTAAACATCATCGATATCTTCGCAAGTTCATCTTTATGATCTTTTACATATGCCTTTGAACCTAAAAGTCCGAACTCTTCTCCGGCAAATGCGATGAAACGTATTGTGCGTTTAGGCTTTGCGCCCGACAATGACAGAAGCCTCGCGGCTTCGAGCATCGGTCCGATACCTGTCCCGCAGTCTATTCCTCCTGTCGCAACATCATAAGAATCGAGATGCCCCGTCACCAACACATACTCGTCAGGATATTCTGTACCGGGAATTTCAGCTATAATGTTGTGATATTTCACAGGTCCTAATTTGAAGAAGTTTCTGATATCAAATTCAAGTTCGATATCCCTGCGCTCCTTTGCCATCTGTTCGATCTTTGCAAACTGATGTTCATCAAGCAGGATCTCCGGTCTTGTAGGCAGACTGTCGAAGGTCATTGTTGAGTCGTTTACCACCGAGTGGTCATACAATGCGCGAATAGGTACTTTTGCGCTTTTTACAAATCCAAGAACTCCTGCATCAAGCATCTCTCTATAAAACAGCGCCGGTTCTTCTCTGTATGAAAGCATTTCATGTTTTGTACCCTTCTCCCAGTTCTCATTCGACAGAGAATCATTTTTATGGGCAATGATGGCATTTTCCGCCCTTACTGCCGCACGTATGGAATCTCCTTTGGCACTTTTATCGATAGGCCAGCCGTTTACACTTGTTCCGGAAATTAAAACCCATGCACCTTTCAAACGATGTTTCATACGCTTGAACTGATTCATATCTTTAGGTTCTATCAACACATGTCCTTTCTGCGACCCGTGCGTACCTGAAGTATACGATGGAGTCGCGAAATGCAAGGTCATTCCATCCTCACCGGCATGCAATTGCCCGAACCATGCGCCCCGGTTAAATCCCACCGGCATCTCTCCTGCCTCCTCTTTCCATGCTTTGATTCCCAATTTCCCATATTCCCGGATGAGCCAGTCTGATGCATTTTCATATGCGTCAGAACCTATGGGACGCCCACCAAACCGGTTGATGAGCACGTCAAGATGATGCATCACCTTATTGTCGGTGGTGCCGATCTCAATAATTTTTTCGATTACCGCATCATTATTCGGAGCGGTCTGCGCACCTCCCGGAAATGCCACTCCCAATGACATTAAGGTAAAAATAAATATGTTCTTCATGATGTAGGAT
>JAIDJJ010000524.1 GCA_029052265.1 Muribaculaceae bacterium | reverse complement strand
AAATAGAACAGGCGATCTTCATTGAAGGTCGCCTGTTCTATTTATAAAAAAGTATATTGGGGGATTTGTTGTTAAACTTTATTAATCCAAGTATGTTATAAAGTAGAAATCATATGTGAAAGCATTCTTTTTCGCATAATGATGCCAGGTAGCTGTTGAAAATTAGTGATATGATAAAATGCAATTTCACTCTTCGGGCAAGCATATCCTCACTCAGTGATACTTTGCGATTATATGGTTGCAAATTTTTAACAGCCACTTAAAAAATTTATCGCTAAATAAGAAAACTATGTCAGACACCAATATCCCACATATAAAGACAGATTACATCATATCGATGGCTCTTATGCTTGTTGGCGGTGCCGGTTCGATTGTGGGGCTGTGTGTATGTATTGATTGGCTTATAGGTCTTGGCATAGCAATCGTTTGTATCTCAAGTGTGCTTGCATATAACTCTCTTTCGGGGAAAGATGATAGCAGGGTATGGGATAAAGGCAATGCACATTAACCCTGATGCAGCGGATTTCTAAAAAATTAAATAAATTAATAATTAACATTTTATAGTCAAACAGGAAAACATAACACGACATGAAAAAACTATTTTATCTGTTATTAATGTTGCCGTTGGCATTTTTTGCTTCGTGCAATGACGACGATGATCTCGCACAAGTTGATTTTGAGGTGACTCTTAGTGGTGTGACTCAAGTGAACGATAACTTTTACACTGTCCAGGGTAATACCGTAAATATTGATGGAGTTTCAGTAAAATCGCTTACTGATAAGGCGGCTACTGTCACCGGTGTCAGATATTTTCTTGATGGGTTCCCAATTTGGGCAAGTGTAGAGGAAGGTAATTTCAGTTTTGCATTTACAACTGAAGGTATGGAGGCAGGTAGCCATAACCTCGCGATTACGGCAACAGTGCTGCAGGTCGATAAAACGATAACCAGTGCAGCATTAAACATTCCGATAATCATTGTAGAAAAAACAGAGGATCTTCCTGCTGGAGCTCCCGAAATAGGAACTTATACCACAACCCTTAGAATGAGTACGAATAATTGACACATTATTGTGTGAACATTGAATAATAATAGAGCGTCCATCTTTTGAAAGATGGACGCTCTATTATTATTTCGCTTTCATGCCAATTTACAGTTGCTTTCACTCTACCGGCTTGGATTCTTTTTTGTTATCAGGATTGATATGCCAAGACACAGAATAAGGATCTGAGGATAGAAGAGGTATCTCCATGGAGCTACAGGTGATATTCCCGCCAGAGATGCCGCCATAAGGGATTGTGCCCCATATGGGATTAACGCTTGGGTTATACATGAGCCGGTGTCAAGCAATGACGCACTTTTGCGGGGGGGTATTCCGTAGTGACTGGAAATCCGTTTTGCAAGAGACCCCACTGTGATAATTGCCACAGTATTATTGGCAGTACATAAATTGACAATGCCTACAAGTAATGAAATGCTTAATTGTGCTCCTCTTGAAGTATTGATATTTTTCCCAAGAACCTTAAGAATGAAATCAATCCCGCCGGCAGACTTTATCATGCCTAACATTCCGGCTGCCAAAAGTGTTATTATAATCAATGCGCCTACAGAATCGATACCTTCTCCGGCCATTGAAAATATGTCGAGCAGGGCTAAGCCATTTGCCAAGCCGACAATGATTGCCGATGCAATTCCAAGGAGCAACACGAGTGTCACGTTAATGCCCAATAAAGCGCAGGCAATCACAACAAGATATGGAATTATGAGGGCATGGCTTTTTCCGGACGGCATAGGATTGATGTCAAGAGAAGGTGCAAAGAAACAATATAACCCCAATGCTATGATGGCGGCAGGAAGAACTATGGCTAAATTCGCTTTGAATTTATCTTTCATATTGCAACCCTGTGTACGTGTTGCAGCTATTGTCGTGTCGGAAATGAAAGACAGATTGTCTCCAAAGAAAGCACCCCCGAGAACAATGGCTACAAAAAAAGGAATTGGAGCACCTGCTTCTTCCGCCATCTGTGAGGCAAATGGAGTAAGGGCTACTACTGTTCCTACAGATGTGCCGATTGACATGGATATAAAGCATGTGGCAATAAATAATCCCGGTACAATCATGCTTGCCGGTAAAAATGACAGAGTGATATCTACAGTAGCCTCCACTGCTCCGGTTTTTTTAGCGATAGCAGCAAATGCGCCGGCAAGAATGAATATCCATACCATATAAAGCACATTTGATGAGCCAGCCTCCTTGGAAAAAATTTCGATGCGTTCTGCAAGTGTTTTCCCTCGCATTATACATGCCGCCCATATGGAGGCGATCAGTAATGCAACACTTATGGGCATTCTATAGAAATCTCCACAAACCAACGAAGTTAGAAGATAAACGAGTAAAAAAACAATAATAGGAGAAACCGCAATTATTCCTTTTGAAGATGAAATATCGACTTTTATGCCAGACATGAGATTAAAAATATATGTTAAATTATGGAACGGTGTTGTAAGATGTTATAATCATCCCGTTCTTATAATCAACGTAGCAGAATAAGAAAAATTACAGCAAGCGTCAGTGATATAAGAGTGCATTATAAAAGTTCCGCCATATCAGCAATAGGATATGGCGGAACGATAGATATAAGAGATTTATTATTATTTGTTGACCTGGAATTTGTTCCAGCCATCTTTGAGATATGCTATCGATTGTTCAGCGGCAGCAACACCTGCATTGAAGTTTGCTTCAGCTGTCTGCGCTCCCATTTTCTTTGGTGTGAAGAACACACGTGCAGCAAAAAGTTTTTCAAATTCTTCTGCCATGGCAGGTTTGATATCACTTACATATCTGAGATCGGGACGTTCTGTCAGGGCTTTCTTAAGACCTTCTTCGTCGATGACTTCTTTTCTTGCAGTGTTGACAAGAACGCCGTTTTTCGGCATTTTCATGACGAGATCATAGCCGATGGAGTTCTTGGTCTGAGGAGTTGCCGGTATATGTAAAGATACGACATCATTCTGAGAGAACAATTCGATCACATCATGTACAGGAGTTACACCTTCAGCTTCCATGACTTCATCAGGAACGAACACATCAAGCGCCTGAATTTTCATATCAAACCCTTTGGCGATACGAGCCACATTTCTGCCGACCTGACCGAAAGCATATATTCCAAGAGACTTGCCTTTAAGCTCAGAACCGGATGTGCCATTGTACTGGTTGCGGCACATCATGACAATCATTCCGAATACGAGCTCGGCGACAGCATTTGAATTTTGCCCAGGAGTGTTCATGACACAAATGCCATGATTTGTAGCAGCCTGAAGATCAATGTTGTCATATCCGGCTCCGGCGCGTACGATCACTTTGAGCTTCGGGGCAGCATTCATCACCTCGGCATCAATAACGTCACTGCGGACAATAAGCGC
>JAIDJJ010000523.1 GCA_029052265.1 Muribaculaceae bacterium | reverse complement strand
AAGTTGTTAATAGAGATTTATAAAGTAATTCACATTTACTCATTAATTATATAAATTGGTCAAAATATCATTAGTGCCCGTTTCTATAATCAAAAAAAACAGCGTGACATCCCGAAAGAAATGCCACGCTATCATAAAGATGTGTATGGAACCGTCTCTCCGAGACGGTCCGCCCCTGTTGAGACCTATCATTTCTTACGTGCGGGATCGCATGTAAGCCCCACGCCGAGTTTCTTGAAAATCTTATGATCAACTTCTCCAAGCATGACAGTGGAATGCATCTCGCACCCTCTCAACTCAGGCAATTTTTCAAGAGCTCTCCTGCAATCTTCATTACGCGAACTCAATACCGACAAAGCCACAAGAACCTCATCTGAATGCAGACGAGGATTGTTGCTGCATAGATAATTCAGCTTGGTATGCTGTATCGGCTCTATCAGATCCTGCGGTATGAGCTTCACGTTATGGTCTATGCCGGCAAGATGCTTGATCGCATTTAGTATCAATGCAGAACTTGGTCCAAGCAATTCGCTTGTCTCTGCTGTGATGATGGTTCCGTCTGAAAGTTCGATAGCAGAGCATGGAAGTCCGCTTTTCTGTGCACGATCGCGGGCGGCTTTTACCGGGCGACGGTATGATATGTCGATCTTCGCCTGTTTGAAAAGAAGGGCAATCTTATTAACCTCATCATCATTGCCGTCTCCCTGTGCGAGGCGGTTAAGTGCGGTGAAATAACGGCGTATGATTTCATTTTTGGAAGCGTGGCAGCATACTTCATCATCATTTATGCAGAAGCCTACCATGTTCACACCCATGTCTGTGGGAGACTTATAAGGGTTCTCTCCATATATCCCCTCAAAAAGCGCATTCAGCACCGGGAAAATCTCGATGTCTCGGTTGTAGTTGATCGCCGTCTTTCCATATGCCTCCAGATGGAACGGGTCTATCATGTTGACATCATTCAAATCGGCTGTCGCAGCCTCATAGGCGATATTGACCGGATGTTTAAGCGGAAGACTCCACACAGGGAAAGTTTCAAATTTTGCATATCCGGCTTCCACTCCCCTTTTGTTCTCATTGTAAAGCTGACTGAGACACACCGCCATCTTTCCACTTCCGGGGCCTGGAGCGGTCACGATGACAAGCGGCCGCGAGGTCTCGATGTAGTCATTGTTTCCGAAACCTTCGTCTGAAGTGATCAGCCCTACGTTGTTGGGATACCCTTCGATGGTATAATGGTAATACACCTTTATATCCATCCTTTCAAGACGCTTTCGGAAGGAATCGGCACTTATTTGACCGTTATAATGGGTCACAACTACCGAACTGACCATGAATCCCCGGTTCTGGAATTCCGTGCGAAGACGCAGCACATCCATGTCGTAGGTGATTCCGAGGTCGTTCCTCACTTTGTTTTTTTCAATGTCAAGAGCGCTGATTACTATGACTATCTCAGCCTGATCTTTAAGCTGCTGAAGCATCCTGAGTTTGCTGTCTGGCTGAAAACCCGGCAAAACCCGGCTTGCATGATGGTCATCAAACAATTTCCCTCCCAATTCGAGGTAAAGCTTGTTGCCGAACTTGGATATTCTCTCCTTGATGTGTTCGGACTGTATCTTAAGATACCTTTCGTTGTCAAATCCGTATACCATAACGGACTGCAAAGTTAGCAAATTTATCGCTTTTTAGCAAATAAATTCACATTTACCCCCTCTTCTTTTGCAGACACGACACACGTGGAATAAGTCACATGGACAGTACAAACACCCTTCTCAATTGAAAATCCGGAGCATGGATCCACCATCCGGCTCCTGCTCGCCGCGTGTAATTTTTCGTAAGGTTATGTATTGGGTGGATTTAGT
>JAIDJJ010000522.1 GCA_029052265.1 Muribaculaceae bacterium | reverse complement strand
AAATCAGGATATTCAATGACAAGAATCACGGTTAAACCCACCTCATCTTGATTAATCAAGCGAAAGCCGTTTCTAATTACTAATTGCCAATTTCTAATTGTTAATTGTTAATTGTTAATTGTTAATTGCTAATTGCTAATTGCTAATTAATAATTGAACAAAGTGGATTATTGTATAACCAAATTGCATTATCTTTGTAAAAAATTATAAACTGACTATCATGAAAAATCTTTTGTTTAAATTCGCGCCAGGCTTATTCGCCACGACTTTAATGGCAACATCGGTATGCGAAAGTGTCGCAAAGGTAGTACCAGGTTCCCTTATCACCGACAATATGGTGCTTCAGCAAAACAGTAAAGCCCGCATATACGGATCGGCAACCCCCGGAGAAAAAGTGACCGTCACTCCGTCATGGAACAATACCCCGTATCAGACAAAAGCTGATAAATCCGGTAATTGGGAACTATATGTCAACACTCCGGAAGGAGGATTCTCTCCTTATACCATGACTATCTCCGACGGCACTTCAATCACACTCTCCAACATCCTCATCGGCGAGGTATGGCTCGCTTCGGGACAATCAAATATGGAAATGCCATTGAAAGGATTCGGAGGATGTTGCACAGAAAACGGGTATGACGAAATAGCAGCATCCCGTCAACAGGCAAACAAGATACGTTTTTATACTGTTCCCCTTTCCCAAAGCTACACCCCTCTTGATACTGTCAACGCATCATGGGCAGTGCCCTCTCCCGACACGGCTCCCGATTTCAGTGCCCTGGCATGGAATTTTGCAAAACGCATGTCAGATGTACTTGATGTGCCCGTGGGAATAGTAAGTTGCGCCTACGGCGGAGCAAAGGTGGAAAGCTGGACTCCGCGTGAAATAGTGGAGACATATCCCGATATATCCCTTGATCCGCAAGAGATTGAAAAAATGATACACTATTATCGTCCCACTCTGATGTATAACGCAATGTTTAATCCTGTAAAAAATTACACTTATAAAGGGATTATATGGTATCAGGGTTGCTCGAATGTCGGCAGACACACGGACTATCCTACACGTCTTGCCAACATGGTGAGACATTGGCGCAGTGAAATAGGGGAAGGTGAAATACCTTTCTACTGCGTGGAAATAGCCCCTTATGACTACGGCTCACCCGACGGCAAATCATGGGCTCCCCTTCTCCGTGAAGCTCAATGGAAAGCTACCGAAATTATACCAAATTCAGGAATAATATGCACGAATGATCTTGTGAAACCTTCCGAACGTTTCAACATCCACCCCTCAGACAAGGCAACTCCCGGAAAAAGACTTGCGGAACTTGCCCTGAACAAGACTTATGGCAAAAACCGCTTCCCTATCCTTTCCCCGCGCTACAAGAGCCATACTTTCAAAGACGGTGCCGCATGGGTGGCGATCGATGCCCCGGACTTTGGGATATGCCGCAACTATCAGATAGAAGGGTTTGAAGTGGCAGGGGCAGACAAAGTATTCCATCCTGCCGATTCGGT
>JAIDJJ010000521.1 GCA_029052265.1 Muribaculaceae bacterium | reverse complement strand
GGTTTGTTATTTCATCTTCCACCAGTCAAGGTTGAATAGATTATTCCCTTCTCCTTCAAAACATAAGAAGATGTCGTGTATGCCGGTTGTCTTTTTGATCTTTGCTACGAATACCTTATATTTGTCTGTACTTCCGGTCGGACCTATTGCCACTTTTCCTATTTCCTCTCCGGATGGAGAATCAGTCCTTATTATGACATATCCCCCTTTCCCGACACATGATGCCGAGACAGATATCTCTTCGGCACCTTTTTTCATATCTACGCCTGCAATTTCGATGTATTCGCCGGGATCGATATCTGACACAGCCATGTTGTCGTGAGAGAGTCTGATGTTCTTGAGTCCGTAGCCCCATGCCATGGTTTCGGCTTCCACACGTCTGAACGGGTTGAACGGTTCTATCTGAGACAGGGTGGCATCTCTCCAATATGGGACTTCCTGTATAGTACCGTCTGAATTATAGCACATCTCCGCCACCTCTACGTTGCGGCGCTCATGATGGTCGGAAGTTTCTTTATGTAATAGGTCATAACTCAGTCCGAATACATAGCTCTTGCCTTTATAATCAATGATCCCCGGGTGGTTGCCTCGTGTCTTTGGAGTGTGGTCCATTATATGCCCTTTGTAATCCCACGGGCCGAGAGGGGTTTCGCTCATAGCGTATCCGATCCCTTCGGGACAGCATGTGGATGCGAACGATAGGTAATATCTGCCGTTATGTTTCGATAGCCACGGACCTTCCTGATAATCCTGAATATGTGGAAATTTGATGATTTCACCCGAATAGGACACCATATCCTCATTCAATCTCACCGCATATAGGTCAGGGTTTCCCCAATACATATAGGCTTGTCCGTCATCATCGATCAAGACAGTAGGGTCGATATCATTCCAATGTTCTTTCTGCCATACGAGCGGTTTGCCTATCGGATCTGAGAAAGGTCCGTAGGGAGAATCCGCCACAAGAACACCGATTCCGTTGCCATGAATAGGGCAATACATATAGAATTTGCCGTTTCGTTCGACCACCTGTTCCGCCCATGCGCCGTTGTCACGCGTATTCCATGAGAAATCTTTGAGAGACGCCACGGCTCCATGGTCTGTCCAGTTGACCATATCAGTGGATGTGTAAAGCAACCAGTCAGTCATTTTGAATCCGTCAGCATCATCTTCGTCATGGGTGGTATAGAGATACACAGTGCCGTCATATATCATAGGCGCGGGATCGGCGGTATAGCTTGTCTGGATTATCGGTCTTGTGGGTTTTGACAGCTTTTCTGATATTACGATGCCACCGTCCGCAGGGATTGTAATGTCGAGTTTCCCGTTCTTTGCTGCTCTGTATTCTTTGACTGGGCCGTTGAGCCATTGATCATCCGAATAAACAAGTATGTCGTGTCCTCTCATTTCTTCCGGAAGTGTTATGGATAGTTTCACAGGCTCCGGCCCTGCGTTTACCCCTGCGACATACCAGTCATAACCCTTTCGTCGGGCAAGCACTATATATTTTCCCGGATAGCCGTCTATGAATCGGATGTCATCCCAGGTTGTGGGGACTTTTTTCAGAAAATCGATGGCCCATTCCTGGGCGTCTTCAAGATTGTTTGGGGCGAGAGCGAAATGTTGCACGGGACTTTGAAACAGCACGGCAGTTGCAAGAGCAAACACGTCGGATGTCTTTCTTATTGATCCTCCGGGCTTGTTGTCAGCGTTATAATATTTGTTTAAGGCGCTTCCTCCGAAATCCATGCTGCCAACGGAATTGCGTATGAACGGGTGTATGGCGGCGTTCATGGATTCCGCATCGCAGCTTCCTTGAGAGAAATGCAGGTTCTCACTTGCAAGTACCGCCTCTGAAGCAACGAAATTGGGATACAATCTTTCCCAGCCTCGAGGAAGTGTGCAACCATGGAAAATCACGAGCAGACCGAAATCGTTGGCATCAGAAAGGATATCATGATATAACCTCATGGTTTCCTGTTTGTCACCGCCGAAAAAGTCAACCTTGATGCCACGTATACCGTTATTTTTCATCCATGCCATTTCCTTGCGTCGTTTGACAATGTCATTCATTATGCCGCGTGGTCCCTGTGGTGCATCATTCCAGAAGCCATTTGAGTTGTACCATAAGTAGAGTCCGACGTTTTTGTTCTTGCCATATTCCGCGAGTTTCTCAATGCCGTCGTATCCTATCTGTGTATCCCAAAGAGCGTCTATGAGCACGGAATTATATCCCATCTCAGAAGAGAAGTCGATGTATCTTTTTTGTTCATCGAAGTTGCAGCTTGGATCCATTTTCATGATCCAGCTCCATGACCCTTTCCCGTATTCATATTTTATTGACGGTTCATAAAGTGGGCGGACAACATCGAACGGGATGGTAGTTTCCACTATGGGACTCAAGTCAGATCCTACGGTTATTGTACGCCATGGAGTGAACCCCGGGAAAGCTATCGCCGCGGAAGTTGATCCGAATCCATTCATCTCACCTTGTTGTGGATAAGCGATGGAATATGATCCGTCGGGATTCCCTTCAAGGTGAGAGGCGCAATAATCACCGGCGATTCCTGTTTCAGAAATTAAAATCCAGCCTTTGTCACTGTTTCTGAACAGACAAGGGAAAGAGTAACCTGCGCTCCATCCGTTTTTTCCTGTAGAGTCGTCAGGCGTATAACTTGTCTCATAGCTTGGAGAGGTTCTTGCGAATCCACCCATCGGAAGACTTTGCGGACATAGGAATGTCGTGGTTCCGTCCGGCATTCTGAATCCTGTAGCCTCTGATTCCACGAGGCAGCATAAAGTCTCGTCCTGAGGGTGCAGGAGGTATCGGAATGCCACATTGTTGTCGCTCACTTCCGCAATAATGTCGAAAATCTTCTTATTATCGCGAGAGAAAGTATATGCCTTGCGGTTGGCATGATAGTTGATACGGCTTTTCTTTATGTTGCGCATTGAATAGTTGTCACAAACTGTTTCCGGGTTTGTGACTGAAGTCATTTCAAGGTCGGATGTAAAATCCCCTATATTTGTTACGATTCCTAACGGAGAGTATTCGATCATTGTCACGCCATTGTGGCGGACACTGTATCCGGGGATTCCGTCAACTTCCGACATAATGAAAACAGTCTTTCCGTCCGGGCTTGTCAAAGAATCGGTAGCGGAATCCATTGCATGCAGGGCTTGTGTCGCGGATGCTGACATTATGCATGCTGTAATAAAAATTTTATAGGACATATTAAAGAATTAAGATTATGGAAAATACAAAGTTCAGATTTTTTTCACATATCATGATTGGTATTTGTCTCAAAAGCATTCCATTTTGCATTTGCAATATTGAAAATTATAAATTATAAATTCACAAAATCCGATGTGGAAATTATGAGAGGATAGGATTCTATAATCTAAGCTATGATGGCTGACAATTGAACAGGCGGCGACAGTATATCCTGTCGCCGCCTGTTCAATTGTCAGCATTGATTACGGGATTGTCAGATTATTTCGAATCGGTTTTCCGCGAGTTCCGGCAGCAGGGCATAGTCCAGGACATCTTCCACAGTCTCTACAAAATGGAATGTCAGCCCTTTCAGGTATCTGTCGTTGATCTCATCAATATCCTTGCGGTTGTCTTGGGAAAGGATGATATCTTTTATTCCCGCTCTTTTTGCTGCAAGAATTTTTTCTTTGATACCTCCGACTGGAAGTACTTTGCCACGGAGTGTTATTTCTCCTGTCATGGCGATCTTGTCACGGACTTTCTTCCCTAAAAATGCCGAGGCAATAGATGTTGCCATGGTTACACCCGCAGATGGTCCGTCTTTGGGGATAGCTCCTTCGGGGACATGGATATGCACGTTGGCTTTTGAGAATATTTCAGGATTGATGCCCAGTTTGTTCGCATGAGCCTTGAGATACTGCAAGGCTATGGCGGCGGATTCCTTCATCACGTCTCCAAGATTTCCTGGCAGAGTCAGTTTTTCTCCATTGCCCGGAGATAGGGAAGTCTCAATGAAAAGAATTTCACCGCCGACTTGTGTCCAA
>JAIDJJ010000520.1 GCA_029052265.1 Muribaculaceae bacterium | reverse complement strand
CGCCCTCTTCAACTTTCAAAATCTGCACCAAAATCGCCGCCCCTACGGCCTCGAAATTTTAAGGAACGAGCTCTAAAACTTCAAGGGCTTTTTCTATCACATTGTCTTTGTTTTTCATGAACTGATCAACATCCTCTTCCACTACAATATCCGGTTGTATACCGGATCCGATAAATTCGTTCCCTTCTGCATCCAGCTCATGTTTGGTACATATACAGCAACCTATCCCACCGCCCAAATCAATAAAGATCGGATTCCCTGTACTTCCACCTGTAGGAGTGCCTATAATCCTCCCTCTTTTAGCTCCTCTGAAGGATACACAAAAGTTCTCTGCAGAAGAAAAAGTGGCAGCATTGACTAATAACACTACAGGCTTCTGATAAATTTCTTTTTCTCGGACAGGGGTAATTGGTTCCGGCGTTTTTGTGTACAATTCCCGTGGATAATTCCATGAAGCATGAGCCGCTATATACATCGGAGAACTCCAGACTCCCTGAGGAATCGGATTATTGCAAAAATGACTGATCAGATAATCAGCATGTGAAGAATTGCCACCTCCGTTATCCCTAATATCTATAATCAAAGCATCGGTATCCAATATTTTATTATACAATTGGTCAAAATAAGAACTGTCAAAATCTGAATCCTGAAAACTGCCCACTGTCAACAAACCTATGTTCCCTTTTAGAATCTTTAAGTCTGTCGTAGATTTTCTTTTTTCTAAATCCCATGGCAATTTACGATCGTGTTCCACTGCAAACTCTTTCCCCTTTTTATCTTTGAATAAGATTTTACTGACTTTAGATGTTTTATCTTTAGTCAACTCAAATTCTGCAAACGGTCTATACTTCGTCCATTGTGGAGTGGAAGACGCCAGGTAAGGTTGAATATGCTTTCCGGCATACTCCAACACATTCTCATCATCTATTTCTAGTATTTCACACCCCGGAATGATACCCGACTTTTGCAAAACCGAGCTATATACATCCACCACAAACACTCTGTCTCCAATTCGCTTTGTCTTCATTGGGAAAGGACGGATCCAATCCTCTTGATTTTTAGGATTATTCAACGAGAAAACATCGGTATGTCCATCCTGTAGCCGTGCGCATAATGCCTGCATACCTTTTATAAAATCTTCATCCGAAGAGGTGGCAACCAAAGCCGGAATTGATGCGACACATATACTGTCCCAACTGAATTTAAGTTTATCATAAAAAGCAAAATTATATTTTACTTCCGCACAAAACCGAGATAAAATATAAGCCTTTTCCGGAGCACTCAATTTTGTCTCAACAGCTTGACCAAGAGTGAGACTGTTCAATGCCATAAAACCAATTCCCAATAAAGCAATAATTTTTTTCATAGACTCACTTTCGCTCTTTATTTGTTTCTATAAACTATCTTTGGATAGAAATACCAATTCTATTATTTACTTTGATTCTTGATAAACTCAAGGATGATTTCCAACACTTCAGGAGATATGGTTTCACGAATTTCATTGTATTCCGTCATATCGCCCGTTTGAGCATGTTGCATCATGTGGTTTAACGACGGCATCATTCTGATTTCCGCACTCGGACAATTTTCTTTTATTATTGCGAGATTCGGTTCTGCCTCCACCTGAGTGTCTTTGTCTCCATTAATGGCGAGCACAGGACACTTAATGCAGGCAATGTCCTCTGCCGGATTAATTCCAAGCAATATGTCAAACCAGGAAGTACGAACCTTTTGAGTGGATTTCAAAGTTGAGAGAATTTCTTGTGGCACCTCTATACCCTGTACTTTGGCAATTGAATCAGAATCTATCGGCGTGGATACTCCGGCTTTTCCTTGTGCCGCCATCTCATCAAAAAGGCAACTTATAAGGGCAAGACTGTTTTCCTTATCCCTACCGGTGATTCCGGATTTCTCAAGAGTACGTGCGTTCTGCGCAACAAGCCCGTCTTTTCCGGAAACAGCCAATCCCGCCAATGATATAATAAAATCAGGCACATTCTCAGCACCCAACATAAAAGCTATCGTACCACCCTCGGAATGCCCTATCACTCCCGTCTTCCCTATCCCCGGAATGGTGCGCATAAACTCTATGCCGCTTTTCGCATCATCTTTAAAAGTATAAGTGGTGCTTTTCACGAAATCCCCTTTCGATTTGCCGGTACCACGGTCATCATACCTCAACGATGCCACACCATTCCTGGCAAGATAGTCGGCAATGACAGCAAATGGCTTATGCTCAAACAGCTCCTCATCCCGGTTTTGCGGACCGCTCCCCGTAACCATCACGACAGCGGGGACCGTCCCGTTTTTCTCCGGCAACGGTATTGACAAAGTTCCACTGAGTTCGACTCCATCGGGAGCCATAAAGACGGTGTCTTTCACAATATATGGATATGGGGGCTGCGGAGTCTGAGGGCGGCGTTCCTGTAAAGGGGTATCCGGTTTTAATGTCATTGGGAAAGTGAATCCGCGCTGCACGAATTTCCCCACAATTGTGTCATCAGATATATTCCCATTAAATTTGACACCTATGGAATTGCATTCAAGAGATATTGAATCAGACGTACATAACACGACCCTCATGGGTATTTCTTTAGCACCCTGCGAGGGGGAATCCATACTACATGATGTCTCCCCTGCCCCATTTTCAGCAAAGTTGAACACCAAAGGTATTTTCATTTCCCCTATGGCAAGTTCACCACGCCAGGCACCGTCTAACGCAAGCGCATCGACACAAAACAAGACAGCCATAACAGCCACTAATCCGTATAATCTGATAAAATTTTTCATAAATACATATTCCCGGTTGAAACCTTATAATAATGCTATGCAAATTTAATACCTTTTCAAACGATATACAACATTTTATCCAAATAAGAGCGTATCTGCTAAAATCTATATTAAATTCTCCACAAAGGCTATAACAATCTCAAACCACGTTCCCCAGCGTTAAGAAACTGTTTAAATTTATTTGTCGAAGGAATTGAGAGGATTTGTCAGGCAGATTTTTGATATTTATAAAGGAGTCATGGGGTTCCATAATGACTGAATAAATATCATAAAGATGCCGGCAAAGACCTCAATGACAAGATAAAATAAATTTAAACAGTTTCTAAGAGCTTTCTATAATGAATATCGGGGAACGGGGTATAAAAATCATACACGCTGAATTTGCAACAAAACAAAAAAAATTTGTAAATTTGCATCGCGATTCACAAAGAGCCGCGCCATAAATGACACACATTTCCTATATTACATCTTTAGCAGTCCGTAAAGTTTTCAACTGGGGAGTTCTTGAAAATTGGAAAAGTACCGCCACGATTTTTGACGGTATCACGGCAATTTCCGGCAATTTCTGATATTATCAGCCGTCTCGACACATACGTACTACATATGAGAGACTGCCGGTTGCCCGACGACAAGACCTGACAACATTCCATAATAACATTTTAATTCCATAATACCTTATGAACAATCACCGATTGCTCACGGGGCTGCTCACTGCCGCCTTGCTGAGCGGCGGGGGGCATATCCATGCACAGGAAAACAAAGTACTGTCGATAGAGGAACTGTTTGAAATCGCAGAATCAAACAGCGTGCAGCTCCGCCCTTCATTCTCTGCCGAAGACGAAGCCCGACAGGAGATCAGCGTTGCAAAGAATGCACGCCTTCCGGAGATTGAAGCGAAACTTTCGCTAAGCTATATTGGCGACGGATTCATAACCAAACGAGATTTTTCCGACTATCAGAAGGCACCGATTCCGCATTTAGGCAACGGTCTCGGAATCAACGTGACCCAGCCCCTTTATACCGGAGGGGCAGTGACAAACAGCATCCGGCTTGCAGAACTGAAATCCACAGCCTCCCGCTATGCCACAGAGCTGCAACGCGACAATATCCGTTTCCAGCTCACAGGTTTCTACCTCGACATATACAAGTATAGCAACTTGCGAAATGTCGTGGAAAACAATATCGGGCAGGCAAGGAAAGTGCTTGACGAGATGAGGGCAAGATATGCACAGGGAACAGCCCTGCAGAACGACATAACACGTTATGAACTGTTGGTCGCCAATCTTGATCTTCAATTAGTCAAGATAAACAATACGCTTGACATCCTCAACCACAATCTTGTCGTGACAGCCGGATTACCGGCGGGAACAGTGATAGTTCCCGACACGATGATACTTCGCCGGTCGCTTCCGGTTTCACATGAAGAGTGGTGGCAGAGTGAAGCGGCGGAAAATTCTCCGGTGATCAGTATCGCCCGCTCCGGCGTAGACATCAGCCGCAAAGCCGAAGATCTTGTAAAAAGCGAACGGCTTCCCAAAATCGGATTGCAGGCGGCATGGACAATAGACGGTCCGATTCTCGTGGAGATACCTCCTCTTGACAGAAACCTGAGCTACTGGTATGTGGGTGTCGGACTGAGTTACAATATAGCGTCCCTTTACAAAAACAACAAGGCTTTGTCAAAAAGCAAAGCCGCCACCCGTCATGCCATTGATGCGCTTGAAGCAGCCAAAGAGAACATTAATCTTGGCATCAGGGCTGATTATGTGCGTTATATGGAAGCGTATGAGGAACTAAAGACTCAAGACAAAAGTGTAGAACTCGCCGAGCGCAACTATCGCACAACAGCTACACGCTATTCCGCAGACATGGCGCTGATCACCGACATGCTGGATGCAGCCAACTCCAAACTTGAAGCGGAGCAACAGCTTGTCAACGCCAGGATAAACATCATATACTATTATTACAAACTTTTATTCACTTCCGGAAAAATATGAACCATCGTACTAAAAAAATACTCTCCTATATCGTGACCATAGCTGTTGTCATCGCTGCCGCTGTCTGGATCGGCAGTAAATTTGTACATCTCGGCAATGTGGAATTCACCGACAATGCACAGATATGCCGGCAGATAGTGCCTGTGAATTCACGCGTCCAGGGATATATCAAGGAGATTCGGTTCAAGGAATATGAACCGGTGAAGAAAGGTGACACCCTCGTAATAATCGATGACGCCGACATGAGGCTGAGAGTGGCGCAGGCCGCCGCCGACTACCGCAACGCGCTTGCAGGGAAAGATGTTGCCGACAGGAGCGTAGGGGTTGCAGCCGCGAATGTCGCCGTTTCCGAAGCTTCTATCGCTGAGGCTAAAGTTGTGATGGACATGGCTGCGACTGATTTCGAAAGATACAAAAAGCTTATGGAACAGGATGCCGTCACACGCCAGCAGTTCGATGCCGCAAAAACCGACTATGAGGCAAAGAAGGCAAGATACGAAATGCTGGCGCGCCAACGTTCCGCAACGTCATCCGTCGTATCTGAGACAAAACAAAGGATCGCCCAGAATGATGCCGGTATCGAACTTACAAAAGCCCTTCTTGAAACTGCGGAACTTAACCTTTCATACTGCGTAATTACAGCCCCGTGCGACGGTTACACATCAAGGAAAGAGATCCAGGCAGGGCAGCTCGTACAACCCGGACAGACACTTCTTGATATTGTAGATTCATCCGAGATCTGGGTGACGGCAAATTATAAGGAAACACAACTCCGACACATAGAGCCGGGAAG
>JAIDJJ010000052.1 GCA_029052265.1 Muribaculaceae bacterium | reverse complement strand
ACCAGCTGCGCGGATTTGCTTGAATGGAACAGGCTGATAAGATACTCCACCAAGCGGGTGTGCAGACTTGTTTCAACTTCGTCAAGGAACATCACCTTGTTGTTGCGCACCACATCCATGACTGTCAGCATGATTTTGAAAAGGATTTTCGTACCCTCCGATTCTTCGGTGTTGAAGTCAAAGGGCAACGCCGGATTACGGCGGTGGAATGTAGTCAGTTCACCGTCTTTATATAAATATAATCATTTTCGTTGACATCACCAAACGAGAAAGAACATCAAATATCGCGGATATGACTGATTGGACGGCTCACGCCTGTATTCCACCAAAACCGTGAGTCCGGCTCACGGTGCAAAATGGCGCAAATCGCAGAAATCGGCTTCAAAATGCGGTTTGAACGGGGAATTATGGTTAAAGAATATTTCAAGAGTTAAATAGTGTTTAGAAGCTCTGAAAATTGCGACCCCAACCGGGTCAAAGATTCGTTCCCATGCTCAAAACCCCACTTTGTGAGGCTTGATACCGGCTTAACTTTCGGTGTTTCAGCCGACTCACTGATGATTCCTGCCAACCGTGAGTCGAATTACTCACAAACGTGAGTACTCACTAATGACTCACTCACCACCTCTGTATTCTGCGCCATTCTGAAATTTTGGCAAAAATAAAAAGCACTGAAAATCAAGTGATTTCAGTGCTTTGCGGCGTTTTGCCATTTTGTCTTGTGACCCCGGTGGGGCTCGAACCCACGACCCAATGATTAAGAGTCATTTGCTCTACCAACTGAGCCACGGAGTCATTGCTTGAGGTGTTGGTGTTATCCTCATTTGCGAGTGCAAAGTTAGATACAATTTTTGAGATGTGCAAATAAAACGACAATTTTTTTTGAATTTTTTAAATTTTTCTTGTTTTACAGCGATTTTTCCAATAAAATAGCTTCTCTCTCCTATTTTTTGTCTATCTTTACACGATATTTCCGAAATCTGGGTAAGACAAGGGAATAAAGCGGGGTTCTTCCTCCCCTGCTTACCGACTTCACAAAGTCTGACTAAACATCAAAACGTGACAAAAAATTCGATTTAACCCTTAATATAAATCCAAGTTATGAACAACAAGGTTCTTTATCTTGCTCTGGGCGTTGCCCTTTTGGGAACTTCGAGCTGCTCCAAGAAGCTCGGTGAGTTCCAGAGCAACTATTTTAACACAACTCCCACCCCGCTTGAGACAGTGGGTCAGAACGTTCCTGCCACAATTACCGGCAACATCCCCGCCAAATTCATGGTAAAGAATGCTAAGGTTACCGCCACTCCGGTTCTTGAGTTCGCAGGCGGCTCTGTACAGGGCACACCGGTGACCATCCAGGGCGAAAACGTGCGCGCCAACGGTCAGGTGGTAAGCTACAACAACGGAGGCACAGTGCAGATTCCGTTCAACACTGAATACAAGCCAGAGATGGCTGAGTCAAATCTTTATCTTGACTTCCAGGTTGACCAGAACGGCAAGCTCTACGGTCTTCCCCGTGTAAAGGTGGGCGAAGGCATTATCGCCACTTCCACACTTGCTTCCGCAGCTACTGTCACTCCGGCTATCGCCAAGGATAAGTTCCAGAGAGTGATCAACGAGAAGTATAACGCAGATATCCGCTTCCTCATCAACCAGGCAAATATCCGCAAAAACCAGATCACTGCTGCAGATTATGTTGATCTCAACAAGCGTCTTAAGGAAGCCAATGAGGCAGCCAACCAGGAGATCGCAGGCGTAAACATCAATTCTTACGCTTCTCCCGACGGTTCTCTCGCATTCAACACCCAGCTTGCTGAAAAGCGTGAGGCTAACACTGCCAAGTTCATGGAGAATCAGCTCAAGAAGGATAAGATCACAGAGTTCGGTGAGCTTACTTCTTCTTTCACACCCGAAGACTGGGAAGGTTTCCAGGAGCTCGTTTCCAAGAGCAACATCCAGGACAAGGATCTTATCCTGAGCGTCCTCAAGATGTATAAGGATCCCGAGCAGAGAGAGAAAGAGATCCGCAATCTTTCAAGCGTGTTCGACGAGCTCGCAGACCAGATCCTTCCCCAGCTCCGTTACTCACGTATCCAGGCATCTATCAACGTGATCGGCAAGAGCGACGAGGAGATGATCAAGCTCTTCAACACAGATCCTTCCAAGCTTACTGAAGACGAGATCCTCTATGTTGCCACTCTTACAAATGACAATACCCGCAAGATGCAGGTTTATCAGAAGGCTACAGAGATCTATCCCAACAGCTACCGCGCATTCAACAACCTCGGTCTTACCAAATATGAGGCAGGCGACTATGCAGCTGCCCAGAGCGCGTTTGAGAAGGCTAAGAGACTCGATCCTACTTCCAAGGAGGTTGACATGAACCTTGGTCTCGTACAGCTCCTCAACGGCAACTACAGCAAGGCTAACGAGCTTCTCGGCGCCGCTGCCGGTGTGCCTGAGACTGCAGACGCTCTCGGTGTATACTATCTCACTCAGGGTGAGGTTGCGAAGGCTAACACAGCATTCGGCAACGCGAAGACTAACAACGCGGCTCTTGCCAAGATCCTTGCAAAAGACTACAGCGCAGCACAGTCAGTTCTTTCTGCAGTGCCCAACCCCGATGCTACAACTTATTATCTCGCAGCTATCATCGGCGCGCGCACTAACAATGAGAGCGCAGTTGTAAGCAACCTCAAGAAAGCTATCAGCCTCGACAGCAGCATGCTCAAGCAGGCTCAGAACGACCTTGAGTTCTCAAAGTTCAATCTCAGCAGCCTTTGATCGATTAGTGATTAGTCATTAGTGATTAGTCATTAGTGGTTGACAATTAAAAGAGATTGCGAATTTACTAACAAAAAACGCTTCCGGATTCCGGAAGCGTTTTTTGTTTGACGGTTATGTTAAACTTATAAGACTCATAAATCTTATAAGATTACTCATTACTAATCACACATTACTAATTGATTAAAGTGCTCCTTGCTCTATGAGGGTGGCGATGCGGTCGATTATGGCGTCTTCATCATTTTTATCGGGATGGAATCCGGCTTTCATGTTCATGCCGAAAAATCTGCCGAACGTCTGCCAGAAGCCGGCACGGAAAGTGCCGAGAAACGCTTTCACAATATTGAACGAGCTTTGATCAGTCTCCCGGTTGATCAGTTTTAGCAAAACCTTACCCTGATTCTTTGTCATGGTCTTCACTACCGGCTTATACTGCTCGAAAATGTCCTTCTCAAGCTGTTTAAGGTGCCTTTCCCGCTTTTTCTTGTCCGGGATGGTCTGGATATACTCGTAGGTCTCGCAAAGGGTGGCAAACGCAAGTTTCGCATAAGGTAAGGTCTTTCTGACGTCGCGTACGGTTCTCCAGTAAAATTCTTCCTGCTTCTTGTTTTTGAATTTCAATGGGGGATACACGTAAAAATCATTGAAAACGGTCATTCTTACGGTATCGCCATATTCATCGACAAAGCGGTAGAACCCTTTCACCCCTTTGATCTTGATCTTCGGGTCGAGAGGTAGAGACTTTACATCGGCAGGGGATGTCGCATGGCATAACGCCGCCGCGCCTGAAAGCATCAGGGCGGATAACAATAGCCTTATGTTTGCCGGATATTTCTTCATACTCCCGAAATCGGGTCAGCAGCCTGACCTCTTTTGGTAATATAACGCAATAAACGGTGTTAAAGTGTATTGTGGTGTAGGAATATCCATCCCTGTCCTTCCGAAGATTACGGCAATCCCCGGAAGGGAGACGGGTCAGTCGTTTGAAAGGCGGCTTGAGTCGAGCACTTTCTCCACTTTCTTTTTCTTGAATGATTTCCCGGAAGAGAATGCATAAGAGATCCTGAGGGATGCGGATGCCCGGGTATGGTGGCTTGTGTGCAGATACATACCGCTGTCTTTGGTGACCGTGGCTCTTTTTAGAGGCACGAGGTTATCGCCGGAGAGAGACAGGTCCCATCCCTTCCCGAGTTTTTTATTTATAGACACCGACATGTCGGTATAAGTGCTTGTACGGATGTTGCCTATCTGTGTCGGGGTGTAATACATCGCAGTCAGGGTCAGGGAGAATCCCGCAGGGAGAGTGTGGAAAGAAGAAAGCTGACCGCAGAATGAAAAATATGAATCAAAGGGATCCTTGTCGTTCATTCGCTGGAATTGGCTTATAAATGTGAATGTGCCTCCGAGAGTCCAGGATTTTCGGGGAGCTACCCTTCCTGTGAAATATGCGTACACATTGCGTTCATACCCGTTGTTGCCATACGTGAGATATAATCTTCCCGGGAAGGCGGGGTCTGTGGCAAACATTTGCCGTATCGGATTTGCGACAGATGAATAATTCGCCCCGACGGTAAATTTCTTTGCTATCAGGAGGCGGAGACTGAAAGAATTGGTGACGGCAGATTTCAGATACATGTTGCCGACGGTGTAGTAATAGTTTGAAAACTGTCTGACGAGCGGGCTGAGCTGCCAGAATGTGGGGCGTTTCACTTTTCTGGAATAAGTTGCAGAGAGATTAAGCTTGCCGCTGTGTAGCAATGGAAGAGATAGGGATGCTGTAGGAAACAATCCGGTCTCGGTGCGGTCAAGCCCCGCTCCGGAAGTTTTGAACAGCTCCCCTCTCAACCCGGCTCTGACAGACACAATGCCAATTTTCCCGGGCACCGAGAGGTAAATTGCCGATATGTTTTCCTTATAGGAGGCATCATAATCGAAATTGTAATCAGGCGTAGGCACACCTTCCGACATGTAGGAATGAATCGCGCGGTTGCTCACATTATTGTATGTATGCTTGAACCCTGCCGACAGTCTCCATATCTTGGAGAAATTCTTTTGAAGGCGTATTTCACCGTTGACGGTGGTCACAGCGGCATCGAGTTCCACATCATAAATAGAATCGAGATCGAGAGTGTGGCTGCTGTTGTTTTCATCGGTTGATGAATTTCTTCGGGAAAATCCGCCCAACAGTTTTATGAACGACCCCTTTGGGTCGAAAGTATGGGAAAAGTTGAGTCTGGAATCGAAATTGTGGGAAATGTTGCGTGACGAATAGTCTCCGGATGTCTTACCGTCATATTTGCCGGCTGACGACAGAAAAGAGATTGACGTATTCCTTGAATGGTTCACATTAGGTGAGTACTCCGCTTCTATCCCTAAAGAGTTGCTTTTATTAAAATCAAAAGTGGCTGAGATGAGGGCGTTTGGCGAAAAGGAATGATCGCGTGATGCAGTGGATGTTCTGATTTCCGATTCGGAAGAATAGTTTTCAGAATATTCCGACCCGTTTGAGCGGAAATAAGGATTTGTATAGAAGCTGGCGATGGCGTCTAACGTGAATTTGTTTTTATGATAAGCGAAATTGAGTGCGGGAGTAAAGGAGAACGATTCTTTTTTGCCTGTTAAAGAGAGCGACGCATTGCCGTTATACCCGTCGTCGATCACTTTCTTAAGGTTTATCTTGATAATACCTCCGGTGAAAGAGGCGGAGTATTCCGCACCGGCTTCAGGTATGATCTCAATACTTGTAACCGAAGCGGAGGGGAGTGACTGCAGGTATGAGAAGAGACGATCCCCGCTCATTTTCACCCTTCTGTCGTTGATATACACCTGAGTTCCCGACTTTCCGAAAATGGAAAGCCGTTTTCGGTCGAGCCAAACTCCCGGTGCTGTCTGGAGTATCTGGGAAATATCCTTCCCTTTAGCCGTAGGGTCGGCGTTGAGGTTCAATACAAACCGGTCGGCTTCATATGTCACCGGTTCTCCGGTTACCACCACCTCACTAAGGTCAGTGGCTTCCGCTTTCATGATGATAGGTTCTGACGAGACGGCATCCGGAGTTATTGCGAGAGGTTTGTATCCGAAAAGAGTGAATCTGATTTTTGTCGCCTGAGGAGGACAATCTAAGGAGAAAACACCCGACAGGTCTGTGATTGAAGATGCGAAAACGGTCGAGTCATTGCAAGCGGCGACTGTGACAAATTCAAGCGGGGCCGCTGTTTCGTCAGTTACTTTCCCGGATAATATTTTGGCGTTGACGCATAAAGCTGATAGCAACATGATCACCGGGAGTATAATTTTTGAGATCGTCATGGTAGCATAGGGATTTTATTTCTTCGATTCTTTAATTTTCAGGAGGCGTTGACCGAGGTCATAATTTGCGAGAGCAATCTTTCTTGCCTTGTTAATGTCCCACCCTATTATTTCAGAGAGCAACGGGTCGGAATAATCCAGCACTCTTCTTGACAGGGCATATTTATCGCCTAAATTTTCTGCCAGGTTCATGATTTTCCCTTCCGGAGTCTGCAATATTGTCATCATGGCAACTGGGTGGTTGCCATAATGGAATCTGTGTAACACGATGAATCTCTTTTGTTTTTTATTAAAGAAGAGATTTGTAAGGAGCTGGGAGCCGTCGGAATGTATTTCGGAAGTGCCGAACACATTGAAAAAAGAAGTTCTGTTGTCGGCATCAAGAGGAGTGTAAGAAGACGGCACGAGATCCTTTTCGCTTCCCCGGTAAGTGGCGAACACCAGTTGTTTGGCAGGGATATATAGTAGAACGGAATCAAGCTGCAGGCTGACATCAGCGAGCACCTCCGAGAGATATTGTTTCATCCCGTCATACCTTTCAATTGCAGTTTCATTACCGATAAGGGTGGTTTGCATAGGAAGCAGCTGATCTTCGGTGGAGAAAACCCAGGAAATTCCGGAGTCATGTATATACTTTGTGTCATCATTGATTTTCCATTCGTAATTTGCGAAAGTCACCGGCTTCGCGCTTCTGCAAGAAGACAGTACACACAAAAGTCCTAATAAAAGATTTATGTAAAAAAGCCTCTTTTTCATTTTGTATAGCTTTATTATGTCAGATAAAATAGTATGGAATAAAGAAATATTTGATTTTAAGACAAAGATAATCAAATATTCCTTATCAATTAATATTCAAACTATAATAACACCACATTATCATAAAACTATTTGTAATCCATTTCCGGATCAGAAAAGTTCTTTTAATAAATAT
>JAIDJJ010000519.1 GCA_029052265.1 Muribaculaceae bacterium | reverse complement strand
ATCGAATAAGAATTGGAAAGCGACATCATGGGACGGGCATGTACCACATGTTCAAAACCCTTTGTCAAATCTGAGCCCACACGCTGAGTGGGAGACAACGGATCGGAATACTCCGGAAAATCTTTTTCAAGATTTTCAAGCTCCTTCATCATCAGATCAAACTCCCTATCTGAAATTACAGGAGAATTGAGTACATAATAATTATGATTATGACGGTGAAGCTCTTCCCTAAGAGCCTCTATGCGAGATTTTACTACAGTTTGATCCATTTTCATTTGATTTTCCGAGGAAAAAGTTTTTTTATATTCGTCAATTGTTTCGCAAAGTTACCTCCTGCCACAACTATTGACACGGCTAAGAGTATTAAAATTATACCCAAGGCTATTCTTGGTGTTAAAACTTCTCCGAAAACCGCCACTCCAATAACGACAGCAGTCAGGGGTTCAAGAGCACCGAGAATAGCTGTCGGAGTCGGACCGATAAGCTGGATTGCTGATGTAGTACATAGAAATGATACAGCAGTCGGAAGTATTGCCAAACCTAATAAATTTGCCCACGACACAGGAGACTGAGGCAATACCAGGGAATCTAACAAAACAATTCTACATAAGAAAACCGACACGCCAAATATTAACACATAAAATATTACCTTTAATGTCGGCATATTACGTAGTTTGGTCTGATTAACACCCACAATATAAATAGCATATGTGAGCGAAGATGTCATAACAAGTACTGTGCCAAGAAGACTGATTGTGGTTCCGTCAGAATTTTTATATAACAGTCCAATTCCGACAAGAGCCATAATAATACATATGCCAGTACTTACGGTGAACTTTTCTTTAAAACCAATCGCCATGATCAATGCAACCATAATCGGATAGACAAAGAGCAAAGTGGACGCAATACCGGCATCCATATAGGTATAGCTTAGAAAAAGGGACAGAGATGAAAACGCCAGAAGAATACCCATAAGAAAAAGCTGCATTGTCTGCCTGGGATTTATTTTGAATTCATTTTTTCCTCGTCGACACAACAACATAATTCCCATAATAGGGATTGCAAGAAGATACCTGAAAAACAAAACAGAATCCGGATTCATCCCTTCCTTGTAAAGAGGGAGGGCAAATAGGGGATTGGTGCCATAACTTGCAGCCGCTATGGCACCTATGAAAAAACCTTTTGCCTTATTACTCAACATAGTTCCATAATATTTGAAGAAAATATCAAAACGTAAAGGAATTAAAAAGACACAACAGACACCTGAATACTCAGGGAAGATAAGGATACTTCACTTTCCAAAGAAAGAGAGCCTCAGCCGGCATCGAAACTCCGGCAGAACATCTGTCTTTGCTCATTATTATGTCCTTAAACATTTCCAAAGATATTTTTTTTCTACCTACATCCACTAATGTCCCGACTACAGCCCTGACCATATTCCGAAGAAACCTGTCGGCAGAGATAGTAAAGACTATCCCATCTTCAAACAAACCAGACAAATCTTTATCAAAACTGTCAGGCGTTTCCCATTTTGCATAGCGAACATCGCAAATATTAGTTTTTGCATCAGAATGTAGCTTAGCAAATGACGTAAAATCAGAAACACTTAACAATTCACCGGCAGCCTCATTCATTTTGTCAATATCAAGACGAGAAGGGGAGTGCCAAGCATAGGGATAAATGAAAGCTGATTTTTTAAAAGTTACAAAATACTTATAAGTCCTTTCAGTCGCATCAAATCTGGCATGTGCATTGTCTGCGACATCAATGATTTCACTGATAGCAATATTTCTACCTACCAACCTATTTAGCGAATTTAAGATTTTATCTTTATCCGCAATCTCTGCAGGCATGTCAAAATGTGCGAACATCTCTCTCGCATGTACCCCGGCATCTGTTCTGCCGGCTCCGACAATAGAAATCGGGAGGCGTGTGACAGTAGACAACGCCTCCTCGATTTTCTGTTGCACACCTATTGCATTAGGTTGGGATTGCCAGCCATGAAACTTCTCGCCGTTATACGACAGTTTCAGGAAATACCTCATTTTTTCAGTTTAATAAGATCTGATTTAATCCCGTTCAAGATAGGTTATTCCATATAACCCGGATTTATAATTATTCAAGAACTGACGACCTTCTTCCGGAGTAATGACTCCTTGTTTCATTGATTTTGAAACCCATGCCTCAAGATTTCTTACTAATTTTTTAGGGCTATATTCCACATAATCAAGCACATCTGCCACAGGTTCTCCGTCTATTATCTGTTCAATAACATATCCGCTGTTATTCACTGTAATATGCACTGCACTTGTGTCTCCGAAAAGATTGTGAAGGTCTCCAAGAATCTCTTGATATGCCCCTACCAGAAATACACCTATGTAATAATGGTCATTTTGTTTCAGAGCATGAACAGGTAAAGAATATGACATACCCTGCGGAGATACGAATCGATTGATCTTACCATCCGAATCACATGTGATATCCTGAATAGTACACCTTCTGGAAGGTTTCTCATCCAGTCGTGCGATGGGCATTATCGGGAAAACCTGATCAATAGCCCAAGAATCCGGAAGGCTCTGGAACAGTGAGAAATTACAGAAATATTTTTCCGGAAGCATTCTGTCTACTTTCTTAAGTTCCTCCGGAGGATGTTTCATTGATCTTGTGAGATCATTCACATCTCTTGCCACAGACCAGAACAGTTTCTCGATCTGTGCACGTGTACGAAGATCCAATAATCCGAGACTGAAAAGTTCAAGTGCCTCTTCCCGAATCTGCAATGCATCATGCCAGTCTTCGAACATGGTGGTAGGGTTGATCCGGTCCCAGATATTGTAGAGCTCTTTAGTGAGTTCATGAGCATCAGCATCAATCTCCTCGTTATCATTCCATATAGGCAGTTGCGTGGTTTCCAAAACCTCGATAATAAGTACCGAATGGTGAGCAGTCAACGATCTTCCACTTTCAGTAATAATATTTGGCTGACGGAGACCATTCTTAACACATACATCCACCAACGCCGATACCGAGTCATTGACATATTCCTGAATAGAGTAGTTCATCGAGTTTTCGCCAAAAGATGAACGGGTACCGTCATAATCCACACCCAGTCCACCGCCGATATCGACAAAATCGATATTGAATCCCATCTTCGACAGCTGAACATAAAATTGCATGGCTTCGCGAAGCGCATTCTTGATCCTGCGTATCTTTGTTATCTGGCTGCCGATATGAAAATGGATGAGCTTCAATGACTCTGTCATATTGTTTTTCTCAAGGAAAGACAAAGCATCGAGAAGCTCAGAAGAATTAAGTCCGAATTTGCTCACATCACCTCCCGATTCTTCCCATTTACCACTTCCGGAAGAAGAAAGCTTGATTCTCATACCTATATTTGGTATGATATTAAGCCGCTTTGCTACATCTGCAATGAGTTTGAGTTCATTTAATTTCTCGACTACAAGATAAACCCTCCTGCCCATTTTTTGAGCAAGAAGTGCAAGCTCCACATAATCTTCATCTTTATAACCGTTGCATACAATCAAAGAATTGGAATGAGTATTGACAGCAAGAACAGCATGCAGCTCCGGTTTGGAACCTGCCTCAAGACCGATGTTGTATTTATTGCCATGGCTTACAATCTCCTCGACCACCTGACACATCTGATTGACCTTGATAGGGTATACTATATAGTTCTGCCCCTCATAATGATATTCTTCTGCCGCTCTCTTGAAGCATGAAGATATCTTCTGAATCCTATTGTCAAGGATATCGGGAAAACGCAAAAGTACAGGAGCCGACACATCACGGATCCGCAGCTCGTCGATCACTTCTTTCAGATCGACGGATGCACAACCTTCACGAGGAGTCACTTGAACGTGACCTTTCTCATTTATAGAAAAATATTTAAGCCCCCATCCACTTATATTGTAGATTTCAGCAGAATCTTCAATACGCCATTTTCTCATTTCTGACTTATATGATATGTTTTAGATTAATAACAATTTACCGACAATATATATTTGAC
>JAIDJJ010000518.1 GCA_029052265.1 Muribaculaceae bacterium | reverse complement strand
TATTGCCTCAAGCCCTATCAGCTGTGAGGCGAGTGATGCTATGAAAACAATTTCAAGGATATAGATATACTGGCTTACCTCGTCACTGAACTTGCGAAAAAAATACTTCGTGACATATTTGAACGAAAACCCCACCACGGCTGCATAACAGGCAAGAAGGGTGAAGAGCACAAAAAAGCGGTGCAGGCTCAATCCTCCCGATGTACTGTCGACCACCCCGGCAAGAGTGAGCAGGGCAAGCATGACCGTGACTATGGTCGCGCATACCGCAACCACAGCTGCATTGGCATTCTGCAAACCGAACTTGCTGACGATAGGGTACGATATCAACGTATGCGACGCATACATGGAAGCGACAAGAACGGATGTGCCCCAGGATGCCCCGAATGCCAGACGACATCCCAAAATACCCGCAATCATCGGAATTATAAATGTGATCAGACCGAATCCGACTCCCCTTTTCAGATTTTTTTTAAGATGGAACATATCTATCTCCACTGCCGCCAGAAACATAAGATAGAGTATGCCCACCTGTCCGAAAATCTCAAAACTCGAATCCCTAATAAGCAGGTCAAACCCATAAGGTCCTACCACAACTCCCGAAAGTATCAGACCAACTATCTGGGGGATACCAAGACGCCGGAACACAATCGGACATAACAGTATAATCAGCAGCACCAGCAGAAAGATTGCGACCGGCTGGGTCAACGGAAATGACACTATTGAGAGAAGTACAGTCATATTCCGAAGATATTGCCCGCATTTCTGTCTGTCGCATCCGAGACTTCATCCGGAGTCATTTCAATGATCTCTGCAACCTTCCCGCATATATAGGGAAGATAGGAACTCTCATTCCGTTTTCCTCGCATAGGCACCGGAGCAAGATATGGGGAATCTGTCTCCAGAAGAATCCTTCCGATACCGATTTCAGGCAAAGAATCTCGCAAAGGCTGTGCATTCTTGAACGTCACTACCCCATTGATGCCGAACATCGGATCGCAACATTCCCGTATCTTCCTCACATCTTCCGGATCTCCGGTGAAACTGTGGAACACAAGTGACACCTTAGGGCTTTGACGCCTTATGACAGCCAAAGTATCGTCAAGGGCTTCCCGGCAATGTATGATCACCGGAAGCCCCAAAGAGTCTGCCATCCTCAATTGCTCGGCAAACACTTCCGCCTGCTCTTTCCGGAAAGTCTTGTCCCAATATAGATCCATTCCCACCTCTCCGACCGCCACAAACTGTCCGGATTCAAGCATCCTCCACATATCTTCAAGAATTTCTTTCCAATTTTCTCCGACACTTGTGGGATGCAGACCCATTGCAACGGACGTCACTTCCGGAAACCGTTCATGAAGCGCAAGCATAGGGGAAACGGTATCACTGTCGACATTGGGAAAGATCATATGACCGACCCCTGCCGAGAGAGCATTCCTGACCTGACAGTCGCCCCCTTCAGGAAAATCTGCAAGATATAGATGGGTATGGGTATCTGTCATAACATTCTTATTTTTTCCTGCCGATCAGTTTTTCCGCAAGTTTGCGGAATGCTTCCTTCTCCTCTTCTCCAAGAGTGGTAGAGTTAAGAGCCTTCAATGCCTGCGCCGAATAATGGCCTACAGCCTTGCTGCATTTTTCTTTCATCCCCAGCTTTTCATAAAGACGGGTCACTGTCTTTATCCTCATTTCGCCGGCAGGGATATTGAATGCCGTCCTGAGCGCTTCCGCTGTCTGACCCCCTTCTGCAAGCGCAGCCACATAGAGATATGTCTTTTTTGCATTGAGAATGTCACCACCTATCGGTTTGCCGAATGTAGTGGCGTCGCCGAATGTATCAAGCCAGTCATCCTGAATCTGAAACGCAAGTCCTGTCATCACTCCATACTCATACATGAGTGCAGCATCCTTATCGGAAGCATTCCCGATAATGGCGCCGATCTTCGCAGAAGCTCCGAGCAACGCCCCGGTCTTTCCCTCTATCATTTCAAGGTATTCAGGAATGGAGATATTGTCAGAGCTCTCGAAGTCCATGTCGAGACGTTGCCCTTCATATACCCTCAATGCCATTTCATTGAATGTATCTATCACCTTGCGCAGTTTCCCGTCTTCCACGTCCGCCACATACTTGGTAGCAAGAGTAAGCATTGTATCGCCGGAAAGGATCGCTGTGTTCTCATCATATTTCTTATGTACGGTGGGACGTCCGCGGCGCATGTCTGATTTGTCCATGACATCATCATGCAAGAGCGTGAAATTATGGAAGGTCTCTATCCCGACCGCCGGAAGCAATGCCTCCGTACAATTATTACCAAAAGCATCTGCACCCATGAGCACAAGCACCGGGCGTATGCGTTTCCCTCCCGCAGAAAGCCCGTATGCCACAGGTGCATACAACGACGACAGTTTGCCGTCGGGCAAATCCAAAGAACGAATGGCGGTCTCTATATCCGCGCTATATTCCGCTGTTGTTTTCATTTTTATTGAAATTTACTTTTAGGGATAATATTTCTTTTTGAACAATCCCCATCACCCATCCTTTATATCAATTATCAATTGCTAATTGACAATTGATCATTAGTAATTGATAAACGAATCGTAGATCTCTTCCGGAAGGTCATTGCCATGATCATGCTTGAGGACGATGTTGAATCCTTTCAGAAATCTCTTATATGTCACCGAGTCTTCCCCACAAGCTTGCCGGAATGCCTCTATTTCTGCCTTGATCTGATCAACAGTCATAGCATTTTCCCGTATATGATTCAGATACTCAAGCCCCAACTGATAACCCATACGGCTGGGATCCGATTTCCCCGACATGAAATATATCTTCATTTTATCTGGAAGCCCGAGGGTTTCGGGATAACGGTCGATCTCCTCACTGAAAACTCTCAGCGACGAGTCGTTTCCACTATACATTTCATAGGCATAAGCCGCTGCTATGGCAAAAGTGTCGATCCTTGCATCCGGCAATTTGCCGAGAGATGCCTCACATATAAATCTTGCCACCGAATCGGGTGTGGAGTTTTTCATCAGATACGCCACCTTCGACACATCGTCAAAAGAATTGAAGTCTGAAGGCAATCCTGCAGACTGCTCTTCAGCAGTGCGGCTGCAAGCCACTGAAGCTACAATCAACCCCAGCGGCACCACCATCCGGAAAAGAAAACCGTTTTTCATTCTTTATGGTCTTTATCGGATTTTTAATCATATACGGGTCGTGCGCAATCATCTTTTTGATAATCAAACAATAACATTTACTCCTTACCTTAGTCAACCTGTATCTTATACACAACTGACGCTGCCGACGATCTTACGAGTTTATATCTCGGTG
>JAIDJJ010000517.1 GCA_029052265.1 Muribaculaceae bacterium | reverse complement strand
ACGGAATAATGAACATGCGCAACAAGAAATGGGCAGACGACTACTCCCCTCTGGATGAAAACGGCTCAGCTTGGGTAGACCATGTATATTCCAAGGCATATGTACGACATCTATTCGTCAGTCAGGAACTGCTCGCCATGCAAATTGCATCCATCCATAATCTCGCGTTCTACCTCTGGCTCGTGAAAGAGGCAAGAAAACATATCATCGACGGAGATTTCAGAACGTGGAAAGCCGATATGGTGGAACGTGTGACAAGACGGCTATAATCGGGGTGTTTACCAAACAGTCATGAAACAATGAAAGCGTCAGACAGCAATAATCAAAACAAAGAAGAGAAAAAGGGTGACATACGTGACACCGGGACAGTCCTGAACGAAATTAATCGGGTTGAAACCGAAGAGCAGGTTGCCTCGGACATTGTCGCAGGCACTATACCCTCCCCCTCTTCTCCCAAGAAAAAATGGAAGAATCCTTTCAGACTATATATCATAGACTTATATATATTGAAAAAATTTCTTGGAACTTTCTTTCTCTCCACCATGCTGTTTCTCGCAGTCATAGCAATGTTTGACATCACCGAAAAACTGGATGCTTTCCTGACTGCCCCTCTCAACGAAACAATTTTTGATTATTTCTTTTCATTTATTCCATACTTCGCAAACCAGCTGATTCCGCTTTTCGTATTTATAGCCGTCATTTTCTTCACCTCAAAAATGGCTGCCAATTCTGAAATAATAGCAATATTGTCAAGCGGAATCAGTTTCAGGCGGCTCCTCAGACCATACATGATCGGCGCCGCCATAATAGCAGCCCTCACTTTTGCACTGAGCAATTATGTGATACCTCCAACCAACATCAAACGTATAGCATATACCAATAAATATGTGAAAAACAAGAAGGTTGAGAGCAATACCAACGTACAGCTTCAGGTATCTCCCGGAGTGGTGGCATATATCGGCAGATTTGAAGACAGAAATAAGACCGGCTACCGGTTTTCACTTGACAAATTCGCGGATAAGGAACTGGTGTCAAGAATGACTGCCCAGACAGCACGTTACGACACTACAAAAATGTATCATTGGATTCTTTCCGACTACATGATACGTGATTTCGACGGAATGAAAGAGAAAATCACAAAAGGTTCCAGACTTGATACCATCATCCCATTTGAGCCACGCGACTTCATGATCTCTGCCAACGATCAGGAAACCCTCACCACACCGCAGCTTGCCGAATATATCGAAAAGCAAAAAATGAGAGGCGTTGCCAACATCAAGGCTTTTGAAATCGAAAAGGAAAAACGCATTGCATCTACCGCCGCGGCATTCATTCTCACCCTTATCGGCATGTCGCTCTCCTCCCGCAAGGTCAAAGGGGGAATGGGGGTAAATATCGGCATCGGACTTGGCTTGAGTTTCAGCTATATTTTGTTCTCTACCGTGACAAGCACATTTGCAATTTCCGGACTGACCACTCCATTCATAGCAATGGAAATACCCAATCTTGTATATCTTATTATCGGGATATTCCTTTACTACAGGGCTTCAAAATATTAGAAACTGTTTAAAATTTATTTTGTCTTGTCATTGAGGTCTTTGTCATCATCTTTATGATATTTATTCAGTCATTATGGAACCCCATAACTCCATCATAAATATCAAAAATCTGCTCGACAAATCCTCTCAATTCCTTCGACAAATAAATTTAAACAGTTTCTTAGAGAATTTTATGACTCCGCGATGGGACCGCGAGTTCATGATAACCTTTTTGGAAAAATGAACATTTGAAATCGCGTTCCCTCAACACGTCTCCGTCTGCGATGACAACATCGATATCCACCGGAACCATGTTTAATTTGCGAGACTCTTCATCCCTGCCGTTGCTTCTCTCATATTCTTTACATAGACGTTCCAGATCCTCAAGACATCCGGAATAGAAACCTGCCACTACGGCGTTAATATAATTGCTTCCAGAATGCCCGACAGGGAGAGTCTCATATATTTCCGAACATTCGCAATCAGAAAGCACATGCAGCCGAAGCCAATCCATGGCTCCGGCTACATTGTTTTCTCGGTCTCCACAATTGGAACCAAGGCTTAATACTACAAAATGAGATAACGTCTGCATGCAGATTAGTTCTTGATGATATAGGGTTTTGCACTGACAACTGCTACTGGCGGCACGCATTGCCGTGCATTCATTTTAAGGCGTCAGCCACCCTCATGCATGAGGGTGATCAATGTAATCTCCGGATACGCCCTGAATAAACGTGACGGCATACCCACCTCGCCGGCACCGATATTCACATACAGTCTTACAGGCTGTCCCTGATCATTTATCCGCTCAAAATATCCTCCCCATTGCTCATACCTGTATTTTGCCGGCGACCACTTCCATCCGAAAAGATTTATCTCACATTGCATGGCATGTGTGTGGCCCGACAGGGTCAATCCGAAATTTGTTTCATGTGAGACAAATTCATCCCAATGGGCGGGATTATGTGAAAGCAATATTTTAAATCGTCTGTCATTCTGATGATAGAGAGAATCTTTCGAAGAACTGAGGGCAAACTCCAGATCGCCATACGAAGGGAAAGGTGGATCACCGACATTCTCAACTCCCACAATCATTATACTATCATTGTCGCGCACCACAAATCTCCTCTCATTGTTCAGAAGATCCCACCCTATCCTTTCCTGGAATGCTGCCAACAGACGGTTGTTCTCATCCCGGGCACCCTCCTCTTTCCAGTCCATATAATCTCCGTAATCATGGTTGCCCAATATCGACATAACCCCGTCAGAAGCCTTCAACCTCGATAGCGTTTTCTCAAACGGAAACACTTCCTTGGTCTGACGGTTGACAATGTCTCCGGTAAAAACTATCAGATCTGGATGAAGCGAATTGATAGAGTCTACAAGCTCGGAGACGAACGCAGTGTCATTTCCCCATGTCCCCAAATGGAGATCACTGATCTGAACAATCCTGTATCCGGAAAACGGTTTTGGAATCTGGGGGGAGGATATCTCCAATGCTGTAACCTCGATGTGGCGTCTGGTATAGACCACACCCCACCACATTGAGAAAAAGAGAGCAGTTCCCGCTACAATCCCGACAATTCTTGATATCCGCACTGCATTGGTCCACTTCCCTACCGCTTTCAGCAACCTGCCTATAAGAGAGCATATCACGTATCCCGCCTTCGCGACATATATTGTCAGATACGTATACAGCATCCACATCACAGGAAGGATGTCAGAATCTTCTGACCGTCGCGGCATACATAAGACAGCGATGAGAAGCATCCAGCAAAGAACAGAGCTTACAAGATACACCACTTGCCAGCATTTCCTTTTCGACGCCCTGCATATATCCCTATGGATATAGAAATCTGTCAGGAAACTGAACAGAAACAAAATCACAGCAGCTGCTACCGGTATTCTCATATAGGCACGATTGAATTAAAGTTCACTCCATTCCCCCCAGAAGAGAACGAAGCTTATTGCGCAAGGGATTGGCATACATAGTGAGCATCATCTCCCACATATATTCACGCTCAGCCGAGGTTATATCCTCAAGATCCACCTTGTCAAGCTGACGGTTGAAGTATTCCAATATCTCCTCTTTCTTTTCCGGGGTATATTTCCGGGCAAACCGCTCACTTTTATGAAGAAGATCGAAAGCTACATAGTTTATTTCAAAAATCTCATAACTGCGGTGGATAGCCTGGTCTATAAGACAACAAACGTGTTTAGCCGCTTTATTGTTGTCAGTGAAATCGCCTATCTGATCAAGTTTGCTGTTAATTCGCGGAGTAAGCTGGAAATGTACTTTCCCCTTAAACTGAAGAAGACCGGTCTCCATAGAGAACAAATCATCACGCTGCGACTTCTTGAAGTCCGGATTTCTCTTTTTCAACAAGAACTCTCTTACTTTAAGATAATCGTTGGGATCAAATTCGTATGATATTGATACCGGCATTAGATTAATCTCTTTCAGCTTATCGATAAACTGTCCTTGTCCGGCAATTGAAAGCATCTTTACAAGAGATTCCTGAGTATGGTCGCTACTGTCTTTTGCACGACCTTCCCTCTGTGCTATCCACACAGACTCATTTTTCTCAAGTATACAATAATGTATATATGCCGAGAGTTTTTTCGCTGCCTCCAGACCTTCTCTCAATCCGGTGTTACGTTTGACTATGAAGCTCTTGTTAAGGCGCACAAGATCGTTGATCCAATCAAATATAAGAAGATTGTTGCCTATCGCCACTTCCGAAGTCGGGAATCCTTTACGCAGAAATGCAAGATTCAGAAAAGAGGCGTCAAGAACTATGTCCCTGTGATTGGTGATGAATGTATAGCTTACCGAGGGGTTAAGATATTTCACTCCCCCCAACGATATTCCGGACGTTGTGGTCTTGGCGAGCATTTCCAGAAAAGGGAACATCACCTGCTGTTGAAAATCATCTTTGGTTTCGATCTTCAACAATTCATCGATCAATGACGGGACATCCGACGGAGGCATTGTAAAATTCACGGCATGCAAAAATCCCGGCTCTTTTACAAGCTGTTCCATTCTGGAATGAAACTCCGAATCATCATAAGGGGCAATGTCGCTCAAAAAAAATTCCATTTGACTCATTATAT
>JAIDJJ010000516.1 GCA_029052265.1 Muribaculaceae bacterium | reverse complement strand
ATATCAGAGTAAACAGATTTGCAGCTGAAACAGCAAAAGAGGTCTCATCTGCCCTCAATGATCTTAAGAAACAAGGGATGAAACAGCTTATTCTTGACCTTGTAGACAATGGAGGTGGATATCTGAACGCCGCTGTCGACATGCTCGGGGAATTTCTTGAACCCCGACAGCTGGCAGTCTACACAGAAGGGACCAATTCATCCAGACAGAACCACAATACAAAACCGTCAGGCAACGCACCTCTTTTCTCTGACGGCAGACTCGTAGTGATGGCTAACCAATATTCGGCTTCCGCTTCAGAAATCACTTCCGGAGCCATTCAGGACTGGGACCGCGGACTGGTGGTAGGCAGACGCACTTTCGGGAAAGGGCTCGTGCAACGTCCAATCCCCTTTCCTGACGGATCTATGATACGGCTGACCGTGGCACACTATTATACTCCAACCGGAAGGGATATACAGAAACCGTATACAAAAGGGGAACAACAGGCTTATCACGAGGATATCCTTGACCGCTTCAACCACGGCGAGCTTATGCATGCCGACTCTATAAAATATATAGATTCACTGAAAGTAGAGACTCTTAAGCTGCATCGCCCTATTTATGGCGGAGGCGGAATATATCCGGACAAGTTTGTTCCGCTCGACACTACTGAATTCACCAAATATTATAGGAATGTCGTCGCAAAAGGGCTTCTCAACAGATTTGTGATAAAATACGTCGATGAGCATAGAAAGGAAATAAAAAAACAATTCAAAGATGACAATGCTTTTGTAAAAGGCTTTACAGTCTCTCCTGAAATGCTTGCGCAACTTGATGAAAGCGCAAAAAAGGAAGGCATTGAATATAATGCTGACGAGGCTAAGACCAGCGCCCCTCTCTTCTCAATGATAATCAAGGCTCTGATCGGTCGTGATATCTATGACAACGCTACCTATTTTAAAGTTTATAATCTTCATGACCCGATATTTTCTGAAGCCCTGAAGCTTATAAACTCTCCTGAATACGACAGTTTGCTTTCTTCCGGAGCGAACCGTTGATCTCCTCCCGGGTGCAGTTTCGTCTGCGAGACGCAGCTGCACCCGTCTCAATATTATTTTTCCTACTTCTTCGAATTCTAACAATCTAACTGAACAGGAATGAAACACTCCACAATCGTGATCGCAGCCCTCTCCCTGCTGTCGTTTGCTTCAATGGCAGAAGCTGCCCCTCAAAAAAAAATCGGATTCCGCCATATTCCCCGGCAAGAACCGGTGGTGAAGGAAGAGATAACTGAAAAACCACTGCTTCCGGAAATCGATTCATCCAAATTCATCGTCAGGGATGTGGATGAGATAATTTCATCTCTCGGCACTCCGGATTTCTCGCCCACTCCGGTCAATAAAGTATTAGGTCCTTGGGTTTTTCTCGGATACCGCCATATTAAACGCGATCCGTTCGAACTGACTATGCCCGCAATATTGCCTGGTATCAAAGTTTTGACAAACGACACCACCACGCAAGCTGATATAAATCTTGATTCCGATCCCGCTCTTATCCAGTATAACGATTCTCTGATTTCCTCAGAAATAATTATTGATGAAATTATCAGTGAACCGACTCCCGATTACAGCCAACTCACAGGAGATGTCACGCCCAAATGGCTACGTGACGCCCTGACATCATATCGTATACAGGAAGATTTTATGTATGGCATGATGGTGACACAACCCTCCACCATCGATTATTCCTATTGGGATCTTCCCGTGCCGCCGCGACTAATGGATGATGACGTGACTTTTGCGGGATACATACGACGGATGAATCTACCTGAACTTGATCCTGAAAAGGGAGCTGTGCTTCCTGAGGATAATCTACGACACATTCATTGGCTCCATAATGTGGGGGCGGCAATGCAGTTTTCTCAGGCATACGTATCTAAGAACTGGTATCAGGGCGGCAACAATCATCTCGCATTGTTATTCAACTTTAATTGGAATGTGCAGCTAAACCCTGTCTACCATCCGAACCTGCTTTTCCAAAGCGCACTTTCATACAAGCTCGGACTCAACTCCACGCCTCAGGACGAAGTGCATGCATATTCTATCTCTGAAGATGTGCTTCAATATAACCTCAACACCGGTCTGAAAGCTTTCAAGAAATGGTTCTACTCTTTCAATCTTCAGTTCAAGACGCAGATACTCCGCAATTACGAGCAAAATTCCATGAATAGAAAGGCGTCTTTCCTTTCTCCCGGTGACTTCAACCTCGGTCTCGGTATGGCGTATTCCCATCAGAATGCAAAAAAGACGCTACAGCTGACCGCCACTGTATCGCCACTCTCTTATAACCTGAAAACCTGCATCACTGATAAAATCGATCACGCACAGTTCAATATTGCACCCGACCGCCACACCAGAAGTGAAATCGGTAGCAACGGTGAATTTAACATGATATGGCAAGTCACCCCCAATATAAATTATAAGACCCGCGTCTTCCTGTTTACGGACTATGACTATTTCCTCGCAGATTGGGAAAACACTGTGTCTTTCGCTATCAACAAATTCCTTTCGACCCAGATATATGTCCACATGCGATACGACACATCAACCGAGATGTCGACTTCATGGAAACATTTCATGTTAAGGGAAGTTTTGAGCTTCGGTCTTACCTACACATTCTCTACCAAACCTTGATAACAACCCAAACATTTTATTCTCTCCTTATGAAGACCGGCTTTTCATATCGAAATTTATTATACAGGGCGACACATTTGCTATGTGTGTCGCTCTGCTGTTTTATCAATAATCCGGCAGAGGCGCGTATTCCGATAGCCTTCGATATCGACAGGGCATATGAAATATGCGATTCGCTTCCGCTCGACAATATAGAAGGGATATGGCTATATCCTTCCGACCATGTGTCGGTTCTTGTCTTACGGAAAGAACCGTTGTCTGCAACCTTGCTTATGGAATATGAGATAAGGGTATTGGAATCTTACGACTCCAATCTTATGCCGGGCGAATGTATCGGAAATATTTCTTCCACTTCCGATGCCAAAAAATTTTCTGTAGAACTATTCACTGAAAGGAAAGGGGTGAATCTTCTAAAACCGAAAACATGCACGGCAATTTTGTCGAACGACTGCGATGTGCTGACATTACGGCATAGTTCTTTAAAATACAGACTGCGCCTGAACCTTAATCCGTCTGCGCTCCTTCCAAATCTTTGGAAAAGTATCATTAGAATAGGCACTTCATCATCAGGGAAAGACTCTGAAACTCTCCCCAACGGAATGATCAAGACCTATCCCTCTTATGACGGCAACGGATCCCTGCGCCGTAATCCACGCTATCTCTAATCCTGATACCCGATGACTCACGAATATCATATAAATTATTGCATCAGGCAATATCTCCGCACGACAACCGCCATTATTGTAATAATGATGGGGCTGTTTACTACGGATTTTGCCTACGGAAAGAAGATAAAACAGTCGCTTAAAGTAATCAAACGGGAAAATTCAATAAATGATTCCTGTCTCATAATTTCTCGGAGTAACACGATTGAAATAGATACCGCCAAATCCGATTCCATAACATTTATAAAAGATGGAGAGCCCTACCTGTTTATATCTCAGTCGATCCGGTTTGCCGGATATGACAAAACACTAAATTCCTCAAAAGAATCATTCCTCGTGCTAAATGAAAGCCTTGTTGATATCAAAAGCATGACGATACGCCTCACCTATAAAGATATGTCGGACCGTATGCTGCATTCCAGGAAGATAACGGTAGAAGAAGAAATACCCCACGGAGAAACACGGAAAATCGATGTTTCTTCATGGGACACTCAAAAAACATTTTATTATTATCGTAGCATCCCTCCTAAAAGGGATGCTGCACCTTACAAAATAACTTTCAGCCTGCTGTCAATTTCATTCGATAGCAACTGACACCGGACGAAAATGGAGAACAACCCTATTTGTTGACCATAATATCGAGCACTGCCTTGTCAGTCTCCAGCATGGCTTCCCTGCCAATCGATGTGAGATTTCTGATAGAACGGTCTACATCATCGCTTACTATCCCTTCCGCTTCGGTCACACATTTTCCGTTCATCGCAAGCATCGCCGACATCAGTGCGGTGGAAACTCCTGATGAGATCTTCAGCGAGCATGAGGGCTTCGCTCCGTCACATATCATGCCCGTAAGATTGGCAACCATATTTTTTATTGACGAACAAACCTCATTATATCCCCCACCCATAAGATAGGTCAGTCCGGCGGAAGCTCCTGTAGATGCCACCACGCATCCACAAAGCGCGGAAAGCCTGCCAAGACTCTGTTTTATATAAATGCTTGTAAGATGACTGAGCATAAGGGCGCGTGCCGTGGTCTCCTCATCTGAATTAATATCTTCGGCATAACTGACTACAGGCATTGTTGCACATATGCCCTGGTTGCCGCTGCCGGAATTAGACATCACAGGAATCTGGGCACCCCCCATCCTGGCATCGCAGGCTGCAGACGTATTGCTTATGATATGTTCAAGCGGAGAATCACCAAACAGACTTATACCTTTTGCCTTGATAGTTGCCCCCAGTGAATGTCCGTATTCTCCCGAAAGCGCAAGCCTGGCTGCCGCTTTGTTAAGACGGCGCGCTTCAAGTATGAACGAAATTTCTTCATATGGCATTTCTGTTGAAAATTCATACACTGTCCGGAGATCAAGCTGCGGATCAGTTTCCGGATCGGATTCACTGTCATGACATTCGTTTTCCTTATTCAACAATACTTCGCCATTCTTTTCGAGATAAACAAAGTTTGTATGAGACCCGGAAATGACTGCTTTTACCTCATTGTTTCCATTGTCTGAGGCTGTGACTTCGATATGGAGGTTGCATGGAGGGGCTTCGAACAGTTTTATGGAAATCTTACCTGCAGATATATATTCTTTCCCTTTTTCCACCGCATCAGGAGTGACATCGCGCAACACTTCAAGCGCGTACTCGGTTTTTCCAATGAGCGCCCCCAGCGCAACAGCTATTGGCAATCCGATCATCCCTGTGCCCGGAATCCCTACCCCCATCGCATTTTTCAGGATGTTGCCGCTCAAGCGCAGACAAATATTGTCCGGAACATTTCCGAGCAGCTCCTTCGCCTTTGCCACGCAAAGAGCAACTGCGACAGGTTCGGTGCAACCTATGGCAGGAACCACTTCCCTTTTTATCAGTCTTATTATGTCATCACTTTTTCTCTTTTCAAGCATATCAAGTTTAGTTTGGGTTTTCAGGTATTTTAATATTTCAGATTATCTTTTGTGTTTAAAACGGTTGTCCAAATCAACAACCGGATGATGAATATGCAGGGACAGTCTCCAATTCAATCAAATGGAAGCATATCCTTTTTCATGCTCGCGATCCGCCGGTTGGTCCAACATCTCCGGCAAACGGCTATATATCTTTCGTTTCCCCCTATTTCCACCTGCTGACCCTCTGTAAGAATCTCGCCACGGCTGTCAATGCGCGCATTGACAGTTGTACGTCTGCCACATGAACATGTCGATTTCACTTCTTCAATGGAATCGGCAATCTCGAAAAGACGGCGCGAACCTTCAAACAGATGTGTCTTAAAATCAGTACGGAGCCCGTAGCATATGACATTACAATCAAATACATCTACAACCCTGGCAAGCTGATCCACCTGGGCTGCCGAAAGAAACTGTGCCTCGTCTACCAATATCCAGCCCGGCAACATTCCACCTTCTTCATACATCCTCGACACAGCCTCAAAAAGATCCGTCTCTGGATAAATCCATTTGCATTCCCGTTCTATTCCTATTCGGCTCCTTATCACGTTGCGTTGTTCCCGCGTATCTGTTACCGGCTTAAAACAAAGATATGCTATCCCTCTCTCTTCAAAATTATATGCATTCGTTAAGAGAAGCGCAGTCTTTGCAGAACCCATTGTGCCATAACGGAAATATAATTTGCCAATCTGTTTCATTAGATGAAGGTGTTTTTTGTTAGTGTAAAGTTAATACCTTTTCCGTCATTATCCAAAAAAAATGTAAAATCTTGATCTGTCACTGCAACGATATTGCCCGACAGTTGTTATTTTTTGCAGATACAGGACAGTAAACAGCCTGTCACTTACGTATCTTACAGTATCTCTTCCACATTTTCGGATGCAGAACCATTTTTTCACCAGATTAAACAGACACTTAAGCTATGAATGTTTCGGACACACTTTCGGTCGACCCCGGGCGTACCACGCTTGGAGACCTCCACCCGGAGTTCAATGCGAAAAAACTTCGGAGAAAAAAGTTGGCAGGCATGCGCATTAAAAGACCTAAAAGGAATATCCTTAATTTTATATTCGCCATCAATTCTCTGAGAAGCAACGGCAAATCTCTTGCCATGCTGATTATAAGATGTGCGTTGGGAGCTTTGCTCATTGTCTCCGGCAGTTTTATTATTGAAGGTGAGATTTTTCCTCCCTTTGAAAACATAAACCCGGTTTTATACGCAACACTTGAAATATTCGCCGGATCCATGCTCGTTTTAGGCATGTTCACAAGGCTTGCCATGGCTTTGGCGACAATTGGATTCGGGATAATTGCTTTTTTTGATATATATCACGGTGTGTTTGACATGCAGGCACTCATGAGCTGTGTGGCTTGTCTTGTGTTTCTTATTTTCGGGGCAGGTAAATATTCCTGCGATTTTTTATTAAGGAAAGCAATTATTGTCAAGAATATAAGGCGGCTACGCAAAACAAAGAAAACAATTACAACGCCTGACCTTTCCGAACAATAATTGAAACAGCCCGGACATTGCGGAAAAAAGTATCACTAAACAAATTCTTACTCTCATTTTGAAGTAGCGATATGAACCGACCCCTGAAAGTTAGATAAATTAATAACTTTCAGGGGTCGGTTCATCACCCGCTTTTTGGCATATTAAAAAATCGTCGTCTTCACACCTTTGAATTAAGGAATCATGCTTATACTTTTGAATACACCTTCTCCCCTGCTACATATGTGGCTTTTACATATGCCTCGGCACCGAGGGTCTGAAGTATAAAAAGTTTTGAAAAAATATCATCAGCAAACTGCATGCGCCATTCTATAAATTCCGTAGGCTTAAGATCCACCACTACCATATCTGCCTCATATCCTGCCGCAACGCTCCCTATTTTGTCTTCCAATCCTAAAACTTCCGCACCTCCTCTTGTTGCCAGATACAACGATTTCGCGGCACTAAGATACCTGTCGTGAAGCATGGCTACTTTATAGGCGTCGCCAAGTTGACGGAGCACAGAGAAATATGTGCCGCCTCCTATATCTGTACCCATACCCACTTTACAAGGGCGTCTGACGTCTTTAGCTTCCCAATATCTGAACTGAGCGTCTCCAAGAAACAGATTGGATGACGGGCAGTGCGCCACTCCACATTCAGCATCATGGAGCGTCTGCCATTCCCGCTCTTCCATAAGGCAACAGTGGGCAAAAACAGAACGTTTGCCCAAAAGGTCATATGAAGCATATACATCTGTGTAATCACGTGCCTCCGGATAAAGGCTTTTCACCCATTCTATTTCATTTTCCGCCTCCCCGAGATGTGTGTGCATATAAACTCCTTTGTCCTTATACGATTGGTAAAGTTCTCCCGCAAGCCGCAGCTGGAGCCTTGTACTGGTAGGGGCAAACCGTGGAACCACTGCATATAATTGCCTGCCCTTTGAATGCCATTTATTCAACAGTCGTTCGGAAGTCATTACGGACTCCTCTGCCGAACTGTCTTGAAGATCGGACGGCAGATTTCTGTCCTGAAGAACTTTACCACAGATCGTGCGGGCATTATAACGCGCCGATTCCTCAAAAAGGGCATCTACTGATTCTTCAAAGGTGGTTGCGAAAACATTTGCCGTAGTGGTGCCGTTCATCAGAAGCTGCCGGAAAAATATCTTTGCAACTTCCTCTGCAAATTTCTTATCTTTAAATTTAGCTTCTGTCGGAAATGTGTACTGTTTAAGCCATGAGAGCAATGTGTCGCCAGCAGATGCAATCATCGGGGATTGCACATAATGGAGATGACAATCTACAAATCCCGGCATTATCACAGAATCTTCGTATGTCGCAATATCCGTCAGTGCGGGGAATGAGACTATTACATCAGAGAAGTTGCCTACCGCTTCAATCGTATCTCCCTTTATCACCACTATCCCGTCCTTGTAATGTTCCACACAGTCTTTCAGCTCATTAAGAAACGGATCTTTCTTGAATGTCAGGACTTCTCCACGCAACGCTTTTAGCTTTTTATGCATCGCACCTTCTCCTGAATTATACCGGAAGGTATATGGTTGATTCTGTTTTGACATGTTAATATATTTTTTGGGGAACTGAAAATTTTATTTAATGAACTGAAAAAAACAGCCGACATACCTGCGGGCATGTCGGCTGAGATTGACTTTTAGAGAGGAAAGATCAGTTCTGGTGGGGCTCCACATTTATGAACTTACGTCCCTCCTTACCGATGGAGAACACGACCACTCCGTCAATAAGAGCGAAGAGGGTGTGGTCCTTACCCATTCCCACGTTCAGTCCGGGATGGTGCTGTGTGCCGCGCTGACGCTTAAGAATATTGCCGGCTTTGCAGTTTGACCCACCGAAGATTTTAACACCAAGTCGTTTACTTTCTGATTCGCGGCCGTTCTTCGAACTGCCGACACCTTTTTTATGTGCCATATCTGATGAGTTGTTTTTTTACTTTTCGATTGATTTTACCAATACCTTGGTGAACTGCTGGCGATGACCGTTTTTACGACGATAACCTTTGCGACGTTTTTTCTTGAAAACAATCACTTTCTCACCTTTTACGAGGGGAACGAGAACCTCGCAATTCACTTTCGCCCCTTCAACGGCAGGAGCACCGACCTTAACGTCGCCGTCGGCATCAAGAAGAAGCACCTTGTCAAAAGCGACTGCATCGCCTTCTTTTACTTCTTCGCCGAGATGGTGGACATAAAGGAACTTCCCTTCTTCAGCTTTAAACTGCTGTCCTTTGATTTCTACAATTGCGTACATTTACTGTATAATAATTGAATGTCAATTATTTCCGTTGGGCGGAAGATATTTGTATCCTCTCTTTTTCTGCCTTGGCGGAATTTGCGACCACAAAATTACTAAAAATTTATTTTCCAACCAAATATTATTCTGGTTTTAACTGACTGTTATGATATTTTATTTCCTCTTTCCCTGAATGAAACTTGGCAGTTTGCCGTAAGTCAACTTAAAACGCATGTCAGACGTTATTATGTAGTATAATGACAGTATCCAAATATTTGCACTGAAACATTATCTATAATAAAGGTCAAGCACTATATTTGTGACAATATTATTCTAAATAACTTAATTATAAAAACTATGAACACAGCACCTCTTCAGGGGATTAAAGTAATCGACTTCACGGAAGTCCAGTCCGGTCCGTCATGCACCCAGATGCTTGCATGGCTTGGCGCAGAAGTAATCAAGATAGAACGTCCGGGTGTAGGAGACGCGACTCGTAAGGAGCTGCAGTTTAATCCGGATCTTCCAAGCTATTATTTTCTACAGCTCAACTCTGATAAAAAGTCCATCGCTCTTGATGCCAAGACTCCGGATGGAAAAGAGATTCTTACAAAATTGATAAAAGAGGCTGATATTTTTGTTGAAAACCTTCATCCCGGCGCAATGGACAAGCTCGGATTCAGCTGGGAAGCGGTGCACGCTCTTAACCCGAAATGTATTTATGGCACAATAAAAGGGTTCCCGCTCTCTTCCAAGTATAAGGATCTTAAGGCATACGAGCCTATAGCTCAAGTCACCGCCGCAGCCGCCTCAACTACCGGCTGGTATGACGGAGAATATAATATCCCGACACAAAGCGGGGCTGCCCTTGGCGATTCAAATACCGGCATGCATCTTCTTATCGGACTTCTTGCGGCACTCCAGCAGCGAAACAAAACCGGTGAAGGATGCTTCGTCTACCAGTCAATGCACAATGCATGCCTCAATCTTTGCCGAATCAAGACACGCGACCAGCTGACTCTCGACAAAATAGGCTATCTGTCTCAATTCCCTCAATATCCTGACGGAAAATTTGGCGATTGTGTGCCACGCTCAGGCAATATTGAAGGCGGCGGAGTGCTCGGATGGACTTATAAATGCAAACCTTCCGGTGGCTACGACTCTGAAATAGACGCCAACAACTATGTCTACATTATTCTTCAGCGCGAACCGAAGAATTTTGAACTTGCTTGCAAAGGTCTCGGTTTTGAAGACTGGCTTACCAATCCTGATTTCAATACTGCCGACGCCCGCGACCGCCATAAACCGGAAATCTACAAAAGGATAGGTGAATGGACTGCAGACAAAACCAAATATGAAGTGGTCGAGATCCTAAGCAAATTCGGAGTGCCGGTTGGTCCTGTCTTGTCTACAAAAGAAGTAATGACCGACAAATCTCTATATGACGGCAATACTCTCGTAACGATCAACCAAGGTGGAGAAATCGGAGATTTTGTCACAGTAGGATGCCCGTTCACCATGAGCAATTTCCAACCATCCTACGGACCTTGTCCTTCTTTGGGAGGCAACACTTCCGAAATTCTTAAAGGACTCGGTTATACGGATGAACAGATTGAAAGTTTTGCAAAAAACGGAACGACAGCTCCGGTTGATCATCACATGTGATCCATCAGTTCTCTTATATCCACTCTTTTAATATTATTAAAAAATGGAATCACAGACAAAACCGACATGCGGCTGTCAGTCAAAAACCGGACCTCATTTCCCGGAACAGGTGACAGGCATGTATATACTTGCAAAAGCTCTTAAAAACGTAGGGATAATGAATGTCTACGGACTTGTGGGCATCCCTATCACTGAGGCGGCATACCTCATCCAAGGAGAAGGGATACGGTTCGTTGGATTCCGCCACGAGCAACAGGCGGGAATGGCGGCTGCCACTGAAGGATATCTAACCGGAAAACCCGGAGTGCTTATGACCGTGTCCTCTCTCGGATTTATGAACGGTCTGACCGCTACTGCCAATGCCACTGTCAACTGCTACCCTATGATCCAGATCTCCGGTGCGAGCGATACGGCCATGGTCGACATGAATATGGGCACATATGAACAGCTTGACCAGTTTAACACGGCAAAACCTCTTGTAAAGGCGGTTTTCAGGTGTACATATGCCAAGGATATCCCGTCTGCTGTCTACCGGGCTTACCGAGCCGCTGTGTCCGGACGTCCCGGAGGTGTATATATCGACATGACCACTCCCGCCCTTGGAGAAATAATGAACCGCGAGGATGCCGACAAATTGTTCTACACTCCGGTTGACGTTTATTCTCCTGTGGCTCCTAATCAAGCTTCTGTTGACCGTGCGGTTGAGATACTGACCTCCGCAAAGCATCCCGCTATCCTTCTTGGGAAGGGTGCGGCTTATGCAAAAATCGACGACAAGATCAAGACTCTTGTCGAAAAATACAACATCCCGTATCTTCCTATGTCAATGGCAAAAGGGCTTCTACCTGATGACGGACCGTTGAGCGCTCTTTCCTGCCGCTCTACAATTATGGAAAAGGCAGATGTTGTGATGGTCATAGGCGCCCGGCTCAACTGGATGCTTTCTTTCGGAAAAGGGAAATGGAATCCTGATATGAAGTTTATACAGCTTGACGTGGAGCCTCAGGAAATAGACGTGAATGTGCCTATAGCCGCTCCGGTTGTCGGAGACATGAACCTTTCGCTCGATGCCATCATTTCCTCACTTGAAGGAAAGGGAATGAGCGCGGATCCTGCTTGGGTTGCGTCGATTCAGGAGGAAACGAAAGTGAAGAATGTGAAATTTGCCGCACGCATCAGCGAAGCCAAGGATCTGATGCCGATGCATCATTGGACTGCTCTCGGGGTAATCAAACCGATCCTCGAATCAAACCCTGACGTAATTCTCGTCAACGAAGGTGCAAACACTCTTGACGATACCCGAGATGCCATCAACATGTCGCTTCCCCGCCACCGCGTGGATTGCGCCACATGGGCAATCATGGGAATGGGAATGGGGTCTGCTATCGGTGCGGCTGTAGCCACAGGCAAATCGGTCGTGGCAATCGAAGGTGATTCGGCATTCGGATTCTCAGGAATGGACTTCTCCACAATTTGCAGGTTTAATCTTCCGGTCACTGTGGTTATCTTCAACAACGGAGGCATCTACAACGGTATCGGGGAACCTATGGACAAGACTTCTGATCCGGCACCTACAACCCTTGACATTCGCGCGAGATACGATAAACTCGGTGATGCGTTTGGAGCCGTCACCTATTATGTGCAGAAGCCGGAAGAACTTTCCGAAGCCCTTAAGGCTGCTATCGCAAGCAAAAAGCCGGCGCTCATCGACGTGCAGCTTGCCGCTGATTCCGGCAAGGAATCCGGACATATCGGGTATCTGAATCCGGCACCGCTACAGTCTATTACTGTCTGATATTATATTTATCCTGTTTTGAATCATGAAATCGGGAAGCCGATATCAAAGACTTCCCGATTTCATGATTCAAATATGCTTTTCAACCATTATAAAATCATCTTTATGGAACACATAATCCTTTATGCCATTGTCCCGATCATTGTAGTGATGCTGGCAGGTTATATTTCCGGGAAAAAGGGGATTTTCAACGGCGACGATTCAAAAAAATTCAACAAGGTAGTTCTGGATTATGCGTTACCTGCAGCCCTTTTTGTCTCGATCGTGCAGTCTACACGAGAAATGTTGGCTAAAGACATAAAGCTTTCCCTGATATCGCTTGTCGGGATCATGTTCTGCTTTATGCTCGTATATTATGTATTTAAACTATTTAAGAAAAACACGGGAGCGGACGCAGCGGTTTCTGCCCTCATCAGCGGATCCCCTACCATAGGGTTTCTTGGTTTCGCCGTGCTGGAACCGATTTTCGGAACTACCCCGAGCGTTGCGCTGGTTGTCGCTATCGTGAGTATTGTCGTGAATGCAGTCGGGATACCTGTGGGACTTTCGCTGATGAATGCTTCCCTTGAAAAGCAGGAACTGGCGGCAAGCGTTTCCTCTTCCGGGAGTGTCGGCTTGACAAAGAAGAAACGTCCGAGCGCATGGCTACCCGTGATTCATGCCCTTGAACAACCCGTGGCATGGGCTCCGATATTGGCTGTAATATGGGTGCTTGTAGGTATTCCATGGCCAAAATGGGCAAGCCCATCATTCGACCTTATCAAGGGCGCCAACGCATCGCTTGCTGTATTCTCTGCCGGGATCACCCTCTCATCTATAAAAGTGGATATCAACTGGCAAGCCATTCTCGGATCGATCTTGAAAATGGTGGTAATGCCTGCCGTGCTTCTCGCCCTCGGACTTATTTTCCACATGGATCCGCTTAACCTTAAAATGCTCGTGGTTGCCGGTGCTCTTCCGCCTGCATTTTCCGGAATTATCATTGCGGATGAATACAACACCTATGTAGCTACCGGGACGTCATCTCTGACTTTATCCGTCATACTTTTCATAGGCTTCTGCCCGCTGTGGATATGGATTACTGACCTGTTTCTTCACACTGCCGTCGTATGACACCTCCATATTTCTCTTATTAAAAAATACTTCTTTAAAACGCATCTCAGAACAGGGATGCGTTTTTTATTCCTCATCCGGAGATTGAATTTCACCCGGTGATGAAACTACTGATGCGTCCCCGGAGACATCATCTCCTACAGGCAGCGTGGTTTTTTCCGACTCCGGTATCTCTTTCTCTTTTTTATTGCTATTGATCGGGATTGTATATATCAGGGAAAATGTGGCGCTAAGTGGGGTCGTGCCATATCCTGGTATAAACCATGGGGTCGAGTTGCCGGCTTTGCTTACTTTCCCTTTAATCTTATATCTTGCGCTCCATCCCATGGAAAGATTTTTCCAAAGATTCACTTTTATTCCACCAACCACTTCCCCGTAGATTGCATGAGCTTTCTGACCGACAATGGAAAATTTGTCGGTCTGATCCCAATATGAAGAGTTGATCGTGATGTCTGTGATATCATATCGGAATGATGTGAATCCTCCCCTTAACCCGAAATATACCTGATAAGCAGGATCACTCTTATATAAAAAATTATAGTTAATACCTATTTTTCCATAAAACGAAGGCTTTCCTTTATAGTGAAAATTTCCGTCTTCAGGATGATTGTCGGCAAACCCGATTCCCATTTCCACTACCGGCTCAAACCAATTGTGCAACGAAAGCGAAGCCCAAAGATCAAAACTGGCATGTTTCTGACCGACAAGAAGCATAACGCCGTCAAAAAAATTCGCACCTACACTGACTGAATGCAGCAAGGGATAAACGGGACCAGACTTGACTTTTGTCACAGTGTCAAGATCTGCAAGGAAAAGCACCGGTTCGTCAAGTGGATTTCCGTGCTTGTCGTAATAATGGAGCACAGGCTGACGCGGTTTCGTGGGATCGTTGTCTACCGGCGTGATCTTCTTCTGGGCTATTGCCGGAAAAGATGACAGCAAACACACAAAAATGGGCAGTACTACTGTTTTAAAGACCTTTATCATTATTATTGTTCCTCTTCTTCTGACGAAACCCGAAAATATATCCGGAGGTTTTCTGTACTTACATTTGTGATCCTCCCTGTAGGACATGTCACGGAATCTATCACATAGTGGGTGGTGAGGATAGTGTCCATGTTGTAATAATATACCGCCCCGCAGGCTGCCGACACAAACCATGGCTGTATCTCGTAACGAAATGTGATTGTGTCGGATATGCCGTATCTGCCAAGTAAGCCCGAAAGATACTTTATGACATATTTTGTCTCTCCTTCATCTATACGGAAAGGAAGGTACGACTGTGAAAGTCCTTTTACTGAGTCATGGAGCACACTGTCTCCCGGAGCGCCGATACCGTAGATAGATACGGAATCTATGCTGATCTGCTGTGGCAATTCCGCAGAACTGTAGAATCCGGCAAGCGGCAGGGAGTTTTTATTGTCAAGACATTCATCACTCGAGCATGACGCAGACAGAATGAACGCCGCCATGACCGCCGAGGGTATAAGTCTGTTAAGTTTTATCGTTCTACACATTAAAATTCCTCTGATATAAGGTAATTGTTTCGCTCGGGGGAATTGCGCGTGATAAGCTCTCCTATGAAACCGGCAAGGAAAAACTGAAGTCCCATTATCATCGCTGCCAATGAAAGATAAAAATATACCGAATTGGTGACGTAAAAATAATAGGAATCGCTGTTCATACTTATTATTTTCAATATCAGCACAACTGTCACGGCAACAAAACCTATCAGAAACATCAAAGAACCAAGCAAGCCGAAAATATGCATCGGCTTAACTCCGAATTTCGACTGAAACCACAGCGTGCCAAGATCAAGATAACCATTGATAAACCGGTCAAGACCGAATTTCGTATGACCGTACTTACGTGCCTGATGGTGCACAGCCTTCTCCCCTATTTTACGGTAGCCGGCATTTTTGGCAAGATATGGTATATAACGATGCATGTCGCCATACACCTCTATATGCTTTACTACGGCTTTACGGTATGCCTTAAGTCCGCAATTGAAATCGTGTAGATTATGGATCCCGCTGACTTTTCTGGCTGTTGCATTGAAAAGCTTTGTCGGTATGGTTTTAGAAAGCGGATCGTAACGCTTCTTCTTCCATCCCGAAACAAGATCGTAACCATCTTCGGTTATCATCCGGTAAAGCTCCGGAATCTCATCGGGACTGTCCTGTAGGTCGGCATCCATGGTAATGACCACATCCCCTTTGGCTCTGCGGAAACCCACATTCAATGCCGGGGATTTTCCATAATTGCGGGAAAAAGAAACGGCATGTATGTTCTCATTCCTTTCTGCAAGTGTATGGATCACGTCCATCGACCTGTCGGTTGAACCGTCATCGATAAAAAGTATCTCGTATGTGAATCCGTTGGCATCCATAACCCGCTCTATCCATGCTGCCAGCTCTGGAAGCGATTCTTCCTCGTTGTATAAGGGTATGACTACTGATATATCCATTTTTTGTAGGTGAACAGCTGTTAAAAATCAGCAAACATATGATCTTGAAGTATCAAAGAGTGATTTTCTAATTTTCCATTATCAACTTTTTGCGGCGCGCCCCTGTCTTCACAATGATAAGGGAAAGAATCAACGACAGAATAGACCCGAAGAAACATGTGAGCCATCCCATCGTGCTCACAAACTCCATCCCGGTGGGCAACAGGTGTGCATCGACAGCATCCCTCATAAGGGAGATGGTTGATGAATATTCGAATGCCATCGGCGACTCTTCAAGCGAGTTTACTGCATTTAGCACCATGGCGTTGATAAACCCTGGGTCGATAAATACAAGATAAATCCCCGAGAACAGGGCACAGATAAGCGATCCGAATATCACTGTATAGATACCGCCAAGCCAAAGGGCTGACACTTTCATGTATGACGGCTCCTTCACTGCTATTTGCCTCATCTTATAACCTAAAAGAATAGGGAAGCCTATCATCAGCACAAATATAAGGGATGTGGACGACTCTATCTTCAGATTGATAAACAGGCATGCAGCCATAAACGTGAGATACAACCCTACCGGTAGTCCCGCTTCTGCCGCATATTTATATATTGACTTGTTCATGTTTTGCATTTTCAAAAAATCAGGTGTGCGTCATTGAATAGAACGCGGTCATCTGCTATTGTATTGCTTACTGTGGTCAACATGTCTCCCATAAGAACTCCGTTCATACCTCCTGTCATGATCCTCAGCATTGACTTATGACTCAGACGCATCCTGCCACCTGCAAATCTAATGGATTTTGTCGGCATGATAAAACGGAACAGTGCCACTGTGCGGATAATGTCTTCCTCTCTTATCAACGGTGTGTCCTGAAGCGGGGTACCCGGGATCGGGTTGAGAATGTTGACAGGCACAGAATCAACCTCAAGTGCCGCGAGTTCGAATGCGAAATCTATGCGGTCTGACATGCTTTCACCCATTCCGATTATTCCTCCCGAACACACTTCAAGACCACGCTTTTTGGCAGCGGCTATGGTTCGTTTCTTGTCTTCCTGAGTATGAGTGGAACATAATCCGGGAAACACCTTTGATGATGTCTCCATATTGCAATGATAGCGTTTTACGCCTGCATCTTTAAGCATCTGCATCTCCTCTTCTCCCAAAAGCCCCATGGAAGCACAAAGATACAGATTGGTTGATTTTGACAACATCCCGAATATTTCACAAAATTTTTCAAGATCTCCTTTTGTGACAGCACGCCCGCTGGTTACGAGAGAGAATTTTTTTATACCGGCATCACAGTTGGCTCTCGCGGCACGAAGCACTTCTTCCTCGTCAAGAAAATTGTAGGTCTCGCATCCGGTATGATGTCGGGATGCCTGCGCACACCATTTGCAGTCTTCTCCACATCTGCCGCTTCTGGCATTGACTATAGAACAAGAATCCACCACATTTCCTTGCCAATGACGGCATACCTCGTTGGCGGCATCGCAAAGCATGTCCAGATCTGGGAAAGCCGCAAGCCAATCTGCCTCTGCCCGGGTAACTCCTTGACCGTGCAAAGCTTTAT
>JAIDJJ010000515.1 GCA_029052265.1 Muribaculaceae bacterium | reverse complement strand
GCGGTACTTTTTTACCTCAGTTTTTTTCTGTTTTCACTCCCTGATGAATCTTTTTTGCAGGTTTTGATGCTTCAAAACTGAAAAACCATGGATATTTTCCTTTCATTTTATCTTCTTCAAATGATTTTTCCGTCCTTTCACCCTTAAAATTTAAAGAATCCATCTACACCTGGCATAAAAAGAACCCTCATAATATTTGCCTCGACTTACCTTCCCTCAACATGAAAACACTATCCCTACAGGGCTCATATTTGCACATGCCACCAATTTTGATTAATTTTGAGAAATAAAGATTCCTTGTGATTCCATGCCGCCCCACAATATACATGTATATAATGATATCTATATATAGAGATATATGTATATAGTGAAGTTGTTTCGACATGACATGAAGGAGACCGGATCCGGAATATTACAAATCTCTTTAAAATATACTAAACTATATCATGAAACATCTGATTTCACTATCTCTGATAGCATTAATGTCGGCATTCGGGATGCACGCCCAATCGCCGAAAGATGCCTGCACAAGTATTATGGTAGGCAAAAAAGCGTCTGCCGACGGCTCTGTGATGACAAGCCACACGTGTGACTCCTGGTACCGTACGTGGATGCAAATCACTGAACCTAAAGATTATCCCAACGATACAATCATGAGCATATATGACGGACGCATGCACACGGAATATGCCTCAAGTTCTGACGGGATGAAAGAAAAAGGGAAAATACCACAGGCGCGACACACATTCCGGTTTCTCGATACAGCTTATCCATGCCTCAATGAGAAGCAGCTTGCCATCGGAGAGACCACATATACCGGGCGCGACACCATGCGCAACAAGGACGGAATGTTTATGATTGAAGAGCTTGAACGAGTAGTGCTCGAAAGATGTTCCACTGCAAGAGATGCCATCTCACTGATGGGCAAGCTTATAAAGGAATATGGATATGGCGATGGCGGAGAATGCCTGACAATCGCCGACCCCAAAGAGGTCTGGATATTTGAAGTACAGGGAGAGGGCCCAGCAAAAATCGGAGGAGTATGGGCGGCTGTAAGAATCCCTGACGATCACATTGCAGTCTCTGCAAACGTCAGCCGCATCGGCAAACTCAATCTAAAGGACAAGGATAATTATATGGCTTCCGACAATGTAAAGGAAGTTGCAAAAAAAATGGGACTCTGGGACGGGAAGGAGGAATTTTCTTTTTGGAAAGCCTACAGTGGCACAAATTATATGAAAGAGCCCAAAAATTATAGCGTCCGCGAGCTTTTCATAATGAACGAACTCGCTCCATCTGCCGGCTTCAACGATAAGATGGATGAGTTGCCACTAAGTGTCAAACCGGAAAAAAAAGTAAGTGTAGAAGATGTGGCACGTCTGCTCGGATCTTATTATGAGGGGACTCCGAATGCCTTGTGCGACAGGCTGAAAGTGAAGAATACAGCCAAGAAGGCTGATTCTCCCGCCGATGTTCCCGACAGTATCGTAAGCAACTTCGCCAATCCTTGGATGCGTCCGGATGAGATCGCCGTATATGAAGCAATGGGCGACAGTGCAATGCACAACATACGGACAGTCAGCGTATCATGGTGTGCATATTCCACTATCATACAATGCCGTGACTGGCTCCCTGACGGAGTCGGAGGGGTGGCTTGGATAGCTCTTGACAATCCCGGGCAATCTCCCCGCTTCCCGATTTTTGCCGGGACGACTGATGTGCCGGAACTTCTAAAAGTTTGCGGACAACACCGCGAGCGTGATGACGCCGCCCTATGGCGTTACCGCAAGCCCAACCGCCTCGCCACCGTGAGATGGGGACAAAGCAGAAAATTCACTGAACCCGCCCGTGATTATTTCTTGAAAAAAGGAGCACGCGAACTTCCGATGGTTGAAAACCTATATGTGAAATATCTCAACGAGGGCAACCGTGAAGAGGCGGACGCTTTGCTTACCGATTATACAAAAGACTTCTTCGGCGCCACAATCAACCGCTGGGACGAACTTGGCAACCGACTTTGGAAACAACATTGGACCGGATTCTAATCTCCTCATCCAGTATAAAAACAGGATTTAAAGTCAACTTTAAATCCTGTTTTTATATCCGTATATATACTGCCACTTACCGTTTTATATCTTCCGGGGCGCTCCATCGGTACAGACGGTCTGACGCCCTGACTTTTGACGGCACCGGCATTGAAAAACGATCCCCCTTAGCCACACTCTCCACCGGATGAAGATCAACCCGCAATTCTTCAATATTGAAAATCAAAGCCCCGGTGGTGGGTCCGGTTATCACCCCCTCATCCCCGACACGCAATGCGCCGGCTTCACACTGCAACTCGCCTATCCCAATTTTCG
>JAIDJJ010000514.1 GCA_029052265.1 Muribaculaceae bacterium | reverse complement strand
GCATTTTATTATGTGCGGGATAAAATGTCTCTTCAGGAAATGAATCAGTGCCGAGACCATCCTGATTAGAGACCATCACCAATTCATACCCCTTGTTCATCAGCAGGCGCAATGCGGAAATCACACCCGGCACAAACTCCAGCTTTTCAAGGGAATCTATCTGCTCGTCGGCGGGTTCTTTGATTATTGTGCCGTCGCGGTCTATAAACAATGCCTTTTTAAGTCGTGTCATTTTCCGTAGTCTTTCATGAGTTGAAGTGTCCGTCTGTTCTCTTCCGGAGTTCCGACAGTAATCCTGAGGGTATTGGCACATCCGGGCATCCCCGACCGGTTGCGCACTATCACTCCGTTCTCTATAAGATAATCATACACGGCATTGGCATCCGTCACTTTCACAAGCAAGAAATTTGCGTCTGTCGGATACACTTTTTCCACGCACCGGGCCTCCGGCAAGGTGTCATACATGATCTTTGCCCATTCCTTGATTTCCTGTATACGATTTCCGGTACCTGCATCAATGCGGCGTAGAAGTTCATCCTGCACGATACAGCTCATATTGTAAGGATATTTCACCCGGTCAAAGTACTCTATCACTTCCGGAACTGCAAATGCCATTCCTGCACGCATCCCCGCCATACCCCATGCCTTGGAGAATGTGCGAAGCACAATTATATTATGATGTGAAAAAATATCATGAAGCACAGATCCCTTTTCGGAAAAATCAACATATGCCTCATCAACAACCAGCATTCCGCTGAAACCCTCCGCAAGACGGAGAAGATCCTCTTTCGGAAAGGCATTCCCTGTCGGATTGTTCGGACTGCACACCCACATCAGTTTGGTGTGTCTGTCGGCAGCCTCCAAAAGTTTCTCTACAGGAAGAGAAAAATCGTCATTAAGCTGCACCTCCCTGAGTTGCACGTCATTAATTGCGGCAGCCACCTTATACACTCCATAACTCGGGGTGATAGCCACAGCATTGTCTACTCCCGGCTCACAGAAAATCCTGAATGTGATATCGATAGCTTCGTCGCTGCCTGCACCTCCGACAAAAATAGATTCCGCCGGTACCCCCATCATTCCGGAGATTTTTTTCTTCAGCAATTTCTGATGAGGATCCGGATAACGGTTCACACCGTTATCATAAGGAGACTCGTTTGCATCAAGCCAAACAGAAATATCGCCCCCCTGAAATTCATCCCTGGCAGTGGAATAAGGCTCCAGTGCCAATATATTTTTTCTTATAAGAGTAATCATGTCCACGTTTCTATAATCAATACTTAATTCTTAATGCATAATGCATACTGCTTAATGCTTAATAAATTTATAATGAATTATAATACTGAAATACAAAATTATAAATTATGCATTATGAATTATGAATTACTTGTTCTAACCTTAATCGCCAAAGCATGCGCGTCAAGCCCTTCGGCTTCAGCCATCGTGGTGACCACATCCGAGAGATGAGCCAAACCGTCAGGCGTCAGTTCCTGATATGTGATCTTATGCATGAAACTGTCAATATTTACACCGCTGAACGAACGCGCCCACCCCGAAGTGGGAAGGGTGTGGTTGGTGCCCGACGCATAGTCTCCGGCACTTTCCGGTGAGTAATTGCCAATAAAGACACTTCCCGCGGCTGTGATCTTTTCTGCCGCCTCCCAAGGATCAGCTATCGACAATATGAGATGTTCGGATGCATATTCGTTGGCAAAATCAATCATGTCGGCTCGCTCGGTGAAAGTTATGATCCGGCTATGTGAAAGCGAGCCCTCTATGGAATCGCGCCGCGGAAGCATGTCTGCCAAGCGTTCCACCTCCTCAGCCACTTTTTCAGCCAATTCCTTTGAACTGCACACTGCTATCGCCTGACTGTCGGGACCATGTTCCGCCTGCGACAACATGTCGGCGGCTACAAACGAGGGATTGGACGAACTGTCGGCAAGAACCATCACCTCACTCGGACCTGCGGGCATATCTATGGCGGTATGCCGGCTTACAATCTGTTTTGCCTTGGTCACATAGCGGTTGCCGGGCCCGAAGATCTTATCCACCTTCGGCACGCTTTCCGTTCCGAAAGCCATAGCCGCCACTGCATGCGCGCCCCCGATACGGAACACCTTGTCGACGCCACATTCCCGGGCGGCATATAATATTTCCGGAGCAATCCCTCTGCCCCCGTTGTCAGGGGTACATAAAATTATTTCCTTGCACCCCGCTATTTTAGCCGGAATTGCAAGCATCAATACTGTGGAGAACAACGGAGCCCTTCCTCCGGGAATATAGAGTCCGACACTTCGTAACGGCACCCCTTTCTGAATGCATTTCACACCCGGAACAGTCTCACATTCAACCGTTGCAGGAAGCTGTGCCTTATGAAAAGCGGATATATTGGCTGAAGCCTTGCGGATGGCATCTGCAACCGCCGGATTCACTTTGTCTGCCCCGGAATTGATTTCATCTTCGGTAAGGAGTAGCGACCCTCCTGAAAATTTATCAAACTGTCGGGCAAATTCCAGAAGTGATCGGTCGCCGTTATCTCTCACTTTCCCCACTATTTCTTCAACTGCCTTTTCTATATCCGCATCATCAGGAATATTACGCACACATAGTGCCTCCCAGTTCTCTCTTGAAGGATTAAAAATCAGTTCCATTATCTTATCACATTTTCAAGGGCGAGCACAAGGATATCGGCGGCTCCGATGTTTTTAAGTTTCTCTATTTTCTCCCATAGATCATCTTCATGAATCACGACATGAAGGGAAACCCAACTTTCATCTGCCAACGGCAACACCGTGGGGCTCTTCATTCCCGGCAACATCGCAACCGCCTCACCGACTTTCTCTTTGGGAAGGTTCATTAGCACATATTTCATTCCGCGGCTTTCAAGAATGGAACGGAAACGGAACATGAGTTTATTGATCTCATTCTCCTTCGACTGATCAAGATGCGGATTGGCTATCAAAACCGCTTCCGAATTAATCACCGTCTCCTCCTCCCGCAATCCGTTCTGGATAAGGGTGCCACCTGACGACACTATATCAAAGATAGCATCAGCCATTCCGACAGCAGGCGCCACCTCCACCGAACCCGCTATCTCATGCACATATGCATGGATATTGTTTTCATGAAAATAGTTGCGGAGAATCACCGGATAGGAAGTAGCCACACGCTTCCCCTCAAACCATTTCACTCCGGGATAATCTACAGATTTCGGCACTGCGAGCGACAGCCGGCATGCACCGAACCCAAGTTTCATTTTGACATCCACATCCTGTTCTTTCTCAAGAACCTCGTTCAGTCCTACAATACCGATGTCGGCAACCCCCATGGCAACCGCCTGCGGAATGTCGTCATCGCGCAGATAAAGCACATGCAGGGGAAAACCTTTTGCATCCGATATCAACTTGCGATGGCTTGCTGACGCGGTTATACCGGCATCAGCCATTAAGGAGACTGTGTCTTCATTCAGACGTCCCTTGTTTTGAATTGCGATTGTGAGCATATCTTTTACCTGTATTTTTACGCACGCATGCGTTTTTTATTCATGAAAGTTGTTTCAACATTTTTTATCAGAAAGCGGCTTTAAGAAACTGTTTAAATTTATTTGTCGAAGGAATTGAGAGGATTTGTCGAGCAGATTTTTGATATTTATGATGGAGTTATGGGGTTCCATAATGACTGAATAAATATCATAAAGATGATGACAAAGACCTCAAAGACAAGACAAAATAAATTTTAAACAGTTTCTAAAACTCTTTCTGTAAAGAAATTTAAACAACTATACAATCAAAAGTGCACAAATTTACCGCTTTTATTACACAACTGCAAGCCGGATACAAATAATTGTAGATATTTTAGTCAAATATCTATAGAAAACCTATGTTTTGTCTTTCTTAATCTACAAGAAAGACAACGATTCCACATACTTATACAACTTCTTATAAAATGGATGCGCAGTCAATGTAGGGACATTACCGACTATCAGCAATTTCATTCTCGCCCGTGTCATAGCCACATTCATCCGGCGGAGATCTCTAAGGAAACCTATATTGCCGTTGTCGTTGCTCCGAACCATCGAAATGACTATCACATCTCTTTCCTGTCCCTGGAAGCCATCGACCGTGTTTACTGATATGCTTTGCCGGAACGGTTTGAAAAATGGAGTCCGTTTTATAAGATGACGAAGATACCTCACCTGCGCCCTATACGGATGACTCTTATACACAACAGACGCAGCCGACCAAAGTACGCG
>JAIDJJ010000513.1 GCA_029052265.1 Muribaculaceae bacterium | reverse complement strand
GGCGGAAACAAGTAAACAATTCTTTACATACGTTCTGTGACAAACACAAACACATTTTGATTTTGGAAGGAGGTTGCCGACGGCAGCCTCCTTTTTATATGCTTTATACCCCTGCCGTTTGGCCGAGTCGATTTTTTTGTATTAATTTTGCCAACTGATAACAATTACTGATGAAGATATTAATTCTTGGAGCCGGCAAAATGGGTTCCTTCTTTTGCGATCTCCTCTCTTTCCGCCACGATGTGGCAATTTTCGATACAGACCCACAGCGTCTGCGGTTCACTTTCAATGTCGAGCGCTTCTCTTCTCCTGAGCAAGTGAAGGATTTTGACCCCGACATGGTGCTGAACGCCGCGACCGTGAAATATACTATCCAGGCGTTTGAAGCAGTGCTGCCATATATCCGACAGAACGCAATCCTGAGCGACATAGCATCCGTTAAGACAGGTCTTCCCGAATTTTATGAAAAGACGGGACATCCTTTCGTAAGCACACATCCCATGTTCGGACCTACGTTCGCTTCCCTTTCTAACCTTCGTAACGAAAACGCCGTCATAATCAAGGAAGGTGACCATCTTGGAAGAGTCTTTTTTAAAGACATTTACAATGACCTGAAACTTAATGTGGTGGAATATACCTTTGACGAGCATGACGAGACCATGGCATATTCTCTCGGAATACCGTTTGCATCCACATTTGTTTTCGCAGGGATCATGAAACATCAGGATGCTCCCGGAACCACATTCAAGCGTCATTTCGATATAGCCCGTGGTGTGTTGAGTGAAGACGACCATCTGCTCAGCGAAATCATGTTCAACCCCTACACACCCCTTCAGCTGGAAAAGATACGCACCCAACTTGCCGAACTGCAGACCATTGTGGAGAATCACGACAGCGAGGCAATGAAGAAATTCCTCACCAAGCTCCGAAACAACATCAAATGAGTCTCCACACTCAATCTTAAGAACGAGTCATTAAAGACGACCTCAATATATATCTTTCCACACCGTTAACAAAGTATGAAAAAGTCTTTACGATTCCTGTTGATGATATCCATATTGGCTTGTTGTACAGGCGTGGCGTCAGCACAGCTGCGATATGGGTTCCGGTTCGGCGGAGATATCGCCGCTGCGAGGCTTTCCGGCACACCGGATGCATCACTGTCAAACAAAAGTGCGTTTTCCGGCGGTATTGTGCTCGAATACCAGATGCCGAAATGCGGGTTCGCTCCCGACATAGCCATCCTATACACACGCTATAATACCCGCCTCAAGGAAGGGGGGAAAGCTCCGGTGAGTTTCGGAAGAAATTTCATCGAAGTGCCTTTGCATCTTAAATATAAATTCTGGATGAAATCTTTCCACGACCTTTTCGGACCTATGATATATACCGGACCATCCGTTGCATTCCGTATCGGGAACGATGCCAAGGCTCCCCTTTCCACAAAGAAAATGCAACCGGGATGGGATATCGGTATAGGATTCGATATCGTGAATTTCATTCAGATCTCCGGAGGCTACCGTTTCGGGCTCGGCAATGCAGCCGACAGCTATCCCGGCAATCCGGATGCCCTGCTCCGTACCAATGCCTGGAATATATCGGCAACCCTCCTGTTCGATTTCTAATCCCGAAATCAAATCCCCAAATTAAATCCAAGTCTTGATTGTGGTGCGAACAAAGTGAGCACAATCTCAAATATCTCAAATTAAAAATCATGAATACAAAAGCCTTCATCGAAAATCTCACATCTCTCGTCAATGAATACATCGCCGAGGAAGAAGCATATACTGACAACGTGCAGCTTCAGATCAACACCCTGACATGGGAAATGGAAATTGCAGACCCCGACAACGATCTCCCCGACTGCGACTACTACCCCATGATGGATCTCGTACAGATGAGCACCGAAAATCCCGGTGCCTGGGAACCTGATCCGGAAGCGATCGAATCGATTGCCGCGGAATACGTCTTCACCGACTGATCCATCCGGACTGAAGGATGCCGGGGCTTATCAAACCATTCCGACAATCCCGTTTCCCCGTGTCTTTTGACGCGGGGAAAATCTTATTGCTGCTTATATTGATCATATATCCTGCCTTAAACATATATGCCTCTTCCAACGGCTATCTGTTTTCAAAAATAACAGGAGAAGCTGATCCTCAGATAAGAAGTATAATTCAATTGCCGGATGGAAGAATGGCGTTTGCTACTGTATCGGGAATCGATATTTTCGACGGTACGAAGTTTTCTCACCTCTACTCGGTAACAGGCGACAATTACAATCTCACCGGTTATGACGGATTCCATCACCTTTATGTCACTCACAGTGGTAAATATCTTTGGATCAAAAACCGGTATCAACTTCAATGCGTAGACCTGAGTACCGAGATTTATTCCACCGATGTCGGTTCAACGCTTAGAAACTGTGGTGTAAATGTTGAAGCCCTCGACCTCTTTGCCGACTCTTCCGGTAGACTCTGGGTAGTATCCGCCGACGGTTTGCTCCAGCCGGACACAGATCTTTCCATTCCGCTTGACAAAGTGAAAGGCGATCTGCTTGATCTCGTGACTGCTGATGACAACCTTTATCTGTTCTACCGTTCCGGCGATGTCAGCTGTATTGACCTGAAATCGGGCAAGATTTTATATTCCCTCGCGGCATACCCGGCTGAAGAACAGCCCAAATATTCTTTCACCTCCCATGTGGTGGAAGCTGACCATAAGTTTTATCAAATCCGGAACGGGGGTATAGGCGGATTCTTCATGTTTGACCCGGCATCGCAAAAATGGAGCAAAATATTGGAATCAAATCTTAGGCTTAACACACTTGCCGTGACAGATTCCGATATCTTTATCAGCACGACCGACGGACTTCTCTCAATTAATCCCGCGACATTTGCCGTTTCCCATTTACAGCATATCCGGACTCAATCAGGGAATATTCTCGCATCAGAATTAAGTTCTATTGCAGTTGACAAATCGGGAGGCATATGGGTCGGGACTTTAAACAGGGGGATCTTTTTCTATAATCCTTATCTTTATAATCATTTCATAATTTTAAAAGACAACCGGAACAAAGAACCTATCCATCAGACCATTTCAGCATTTTCTGAAGGACACGACGGCACAATCAGGATCAACAGAAACGGGAAAAGTTCAAGACTCTTATTTCCCGAAGACCCGGATGAGGAAATCATAATTGAAGAGAGTGACAATGCCTCTACAAAATATGCAGGAGAATATGGCAGCGGAGCGACTTTCATTTCAAACAATGGAGGCGTGTTTTTCAGCGAACCCGATTCTTACAGCATCTTCATCCCCAAAGACTCTATCTCCATAAACCACACGTCAAAACCGTTCCTTTCCGGAATACTGATCAATGCAAATAGAATAGAACCGCTTAAGGAATACGGCGGTGACGTGGTTTTGCAAAAAATTCTTGCCCAAACATCCGGAATATCCCTTGCTCATAATCAGAATTTCATAACCTTTGAAGTGACAGATCCGGATTATACCTGTCCCGATCCCAAGTTCTATTTCATGCTTGAAGGGATAGATCCTCAATGGAGAGAGGCAACGTCGGCTGATGTGAAAGACAGGATGCTGACCACAACTTATACGGCAATCCCTCCGGGGGAATACACTTTCCGGGTGCGTCTGAGCAATCTGCCCGATTCCCCGGAATCGTCTTTAAAAATCACAATACGTCATCCTTGGTGGTCCACTCCTTGGGCAAAAACGATTTATGCCATATCTCTTATATTGGCGGTCATAATCATAGTTAAGCTATATATACGGCGAACAAAAAAGCACATGGAAGCGGAACAACGCGAAACCTATCTTATATCCAGGATACGTCAGTTGATCGAGGAGGTCGACAGATACAAATCTGAATCTCCGGTTTCCGACCATCAACCTGAATCCGAAGAGAAAGACTCTTCCTCCGAACTTTCGGAAGAAGACAAGGCATTTATCGCACGAGCCATGGAATTGGTGGAACAGAATCTCGACTCTCCGGGTTATTCAGTTGCTCAATTAAGTTCCGACCTATGCATGGACAGGACCGGACTTTACCGTAAACTGACTTCATTGCTCGACCGCTCCCCGAGTCTTTTTATCCGGGACATACGGTTGCGGAAAGCCGCAGCACTGCTTAAGGAAGGGGCGATGTCAATAACAGAAATCGCAGAGAAGACCGGATTCAGCTCCACGAGCTACATGAGCAAGTGTTTTCAGGAGCGTTATGGTTGCAAACCTTCGCAATTTCAACATAATTGTCCCTGATTTCAACATGAGTGTTGTCTGCATTTCAACATATTGCCCTAATTTTGCAACATTGAATCAACAACACTCAAACACCATGAAACAATCTGGAATCATCTCTGCGTTAGCTCTGACAGCTGCATTTACACTCTCAGCCGGGGCTGCATCTCCACAATTGGAATGCTCTGCAAGAGGAATGGACATAGATGTCACTTTCTACACACCCTCAGTCGTGCGTGTGCTCAAACACCCCAAGTCTGTAACCTCTCTCCCCGAAAGTCTTGTTGTCATAAAGACTCCCGAACAGGTAAACGTCAAGACTGCAAAATCAGGAAATCTTATGACAGCCCAGTCGGATGTGGTAAAAGTGACGGTCAATACCAACACCGGAGCCGTTGAATTTGCTTCACCTGACGGCACCGGAATCCTTTCCGACTATTCCACATCTTTCTCTCCGGAAAGCCATGGCGGTGTAGGCACGTATCGCGTAAAAACTTCTTTCATGCTTGATGAAGATGAACCGGTCTATGGCATCGGTCAGATCATGGACGGAAAATTCAACAGACGTAACTCTTCCCATCATCTGCAAAATGAGAATATGTTTACATATTCCCCTTATTTCATGTCTCCCACTAAGGGGTACGCCGTTTATCTTGACAACTACTCCATATCTGATTATACCGACACTAATCAGCTGATGGAATTTTCTCAACTCGGCGATGCCTCCGATTATTATTTCATTTATGGGGGCACTCCCGACGGAATTATTGCCGATGTGCGAGAACTGACCGGACACGCCCCGATGATTCCCTTATGGGCTTACGGCTTCTTCCAAAGCAAGGAACGTTATGTCACTCAACAGGAGTCGCTCGACGTTCTCAAAAAATACCGCAAACTCGGGATTCCGATCGACTGCATGATTCAGGACTGGCGCTACTGGCCCGAATACAACCATACCGACAGTGCATGGAACGGTCAATGTTTCGACGGTAACAATTTCCCTGACCCTAAGAAATGGATTGACGAAATCCACAAAAATAATGCAAAGCTTATGATAGTAAGCTGGCCCGGTTTCGGACCCAAGACTCCCCAATATCAGGAACAAAATTCCAAAGGACATATCCTTGATTTTCTTACATGGCCACCCAACAGCGGAGCAAAACCATACGACGTATTTAGCAATGAAGCCCGCGATATCTATTGGAAATATCTGAATAACGGGATCTTCAGTTATATCGGCAACGACGGATGGTGGCTTGATTCTACCGAACCTGACCATATCGAGAGAAAAGAATCCGACTACAATGTCATGACAGCAGCAGGACCGTATCGATTCGTCAAGAATGCATATTCCCTGATGCACAACACCGGTATCGCCACCCATCAAAAGGCTCAGAATAAAGATAAGAGAGTAGTGATCCTAACCCGTTCGGGACACATCGGTCAGCAGCGTCTCGGATCTAACACCTGGAGCGGAGATGTCGTGTCTACCTGGGAAGCCCTTGCAAACCAGATACCGGCTGCCCTCAATTTCACTCTCATGGGCATTCCTAACTGGAACAGCGACATAGGCGGGTTCTTCGCGGGCAGATGGAATGCCGGAGGCGGTGCCAAGAATCCTGAATACCAAGAACTTTACACCCGTTGGGCTCAATTCGGGGCATTCTGCCCGATGATGCGCTCCCATGGCACAGAGGTGCCGCGCGAAATTTGGCAGTTCGGCAATCCGGGAGAAGTGTGGTATGACGCAATCGCCGACATGATCCGCCTACGTTATCGCCTTCTTCCCTACATCTACAGCACATCCTGGGATGTCTCCAATAACGACGGTACTTTCATGCGACCTCTCGTAATGGACTATGTG
>JAIDJJ010000512.1 GCA_029052265.1 Muribaculaceae bacterium | reverse complement strand
CCCGGCAGGAACCGGGTTGCAACTTTCGGAGACGCCGTCAGATCTGCGCTTGCTCAGACTCCTGATTTTGAATTTAATGTAATTGTAGTGGATAATGCAAGCACTGATGGTACAAGAGAGCTGATTGAAAGCATAGATGATCCGAAGGTTGTTCTTATAAAAGTAAATGAGGATGAGATGCTTGGCATCGGCGGCTGTTGGAATAAGGCTTTGCTTTCTCCTGAATGTGGCAGATTTGCGATACAGCTTGACTCAGATGATTTATATCCGGATAGCGGTGTGATCTCAAAAATCGTCAATAAGTTTTATGAAGAAAGGTGCGCTATGGTTATTGGGTCGTATATGATGACGGATTTTAACTTAAATCCCATTCCTCCCGGACTGATCGACCATAAAGAATGGAGCGACATCAACGGTGCAAACAATGCTTTACGTATTAATGGATTCGGAGCTCCGCGTGCTTTTTTTACCCCTATTGCAAGAAACCTACTTTTCCCAAATGTAAGCTATGGTGAAGATTATGCCATGTGCTTGCGCATAAGTCGGGAATATGCTGTCGGAAGAATATATGATCCTATTTATTGTTGCCGTAGATGGAGTGGCAACAGCGACGCAGACCTTTCCATTGAAACAGTCAATAAGCATAATGAATACAAAGATTTTCTGCGGTCGGTGGAATTGATTGCCCGCATACGTGCAAATGTAGAGAACGAGTCTTATGGTCAGTCATGAAGATATAAAAGATTTTATAGAATCGCAATTGTGTACCTGGAGTGAAGCGAAGCGTAATTATGACGCTCTTGCTGTTGTTAAGAGGAGAAATGTTGAAATATGCGACATGAACGTTGGCATTCAATGGAATCCTGCAAGAATAGTCTCCACAGGGGCAGATGTCCGTGCTGAAAACATTGAAAAGAGGAAATGTTTTCTTTGTCGTGCGAACCGCCCTGAGAAACAACTCGTCTATCCGATACTTGACGGATGGGAAATGCTTGTAAATCCATTCCCCATTTTTCCTGTGCACTTAACTATTGTTTCTGCAAAACATAAACCTCAGACGCGTGTGCCTGAGGCGATTGTTGACATTGCGCTTCAACTCCCGGATATGGCAGTTTTTTTTAACGGGGCGAACGCCGGCGCGTCTGCACCTGACCACATGCATCTGCAAGCTGTGTTGAAAGATGAGATCCCTTTGATAAAAATTGCAGAGACTTATCATCGTTCAGATGAGAAAGGCGTGAAATATTCATCAAGTTTTGGTCCGAAACTTCCGTATTTTTTTATTTCGGGTGTTGTCTCTCCTGATCAATCCGGGATTAGTACTTTAGCAGCCGGCTTAAATACGGGAGGGCTTTCAAAAGATGGTAGCTTGTCAGATCCGACATTGGTAAATACATTTTTCTGGACAGATTCATTCGGTTTGCTCAGATTTATTTCGATACCGCGCAAGGCGCATCGTCCGTCATGTTTTTATGCGGACGGCGACAGGAACCGTATGGTAAGTCCGGGATGTATTGACATGGGGGGAATTATTATCGTTCCCCGGGAAGAAGATTTTTATTCATTGACGGGCGAAGAGATAAGTAATATATATTCAGAAGTTGCAGTAACCCCAGACATGTTGGAGCTTTAATATGGCGGATCAATCTATTGTTGTAACTGGATCAGAAATGAAAACGACTCCCTGGAGTTGGATTCCCACTCTTTATATAGCAGAGGGTCTCCCCTATTTTGCGGTAAACACCCTTACTGTTCTGATGTATGTGAATTTAGGAATCGGTATGGCAGAAATGGCATTTTATACAGGATGGCTATATCTGCCGTGGGTGATAAAACCATTCTGGAGTCCGTTTGTGGATCTTTTTAAGACCAAGAGGTGGTGGATCATATTAATGCAGTTGCTTATCAGTGTCTGTATGGCGGCAGTTGCATTTTTATTGCCGACAAGTTTCTTTTTTGCTTCCACATTGGCGGCGTTCTGGCTTATTGCATTCTTCTCTGCAACACATGATATAGCTGCCGATGGATACTATATGCTTGAACTGACACCTCACGAACAGGCGGCGTTTGTTGGAGTTCGTTCTACATTTTACAGGATAGCAAGTGTATTAGGTCAGGGAGGTCTTGTGATTCTTGCAGGCAAATTAGAAGAGAACACCGGAAACATTTCTACTGCCTGGTCAATGGTATTTGGGATCCTTTCCATTTTTTTTATTTTTGTTACGGTATATCATAGCCGTATTATGCCCAAGAGTATGAACGACCACCCTACTCCGGGAGTCTGTGCCAAAAATATTATTAAAGATTTTGGAATGACTTTTGTGACTTTCTTTAACAAGAAGCATATATGGTCGGCACTCGCATTCATGCTTTTGTACAGATTGCCGGAAGCTCTTTGTATAAAATTGGTGCAACCTTTTTTCGTGTCTTCAAGAGCTGATGGAGGTTTGGAACTTTCTACTGCGCAGGTGGGTTTTATCAATGGCACTGTCGGGGTCATTGCATTGCTTCTGGGAGGGATTGCAGGTGGTGTTGCGATTTCAAAAGGTGGACTAAAAAAATGGTTATGGCCGATGGCTCTGTCTCTGACTCTTCCATGCGGGTTTTATTGCATGCTTGCGATGATGCAGCCGACAGATTACATTTTAATTTCTATCGCGCTTTTTATCGAGCAGTTTGGATATGGGTTCGGATTCTCGGCTTATATGTTGTATCTTATTTATTTCAGCCGGGGAGAAAGTCAGACCTCACATTACGCGTTTTGCACTGCGTTTATGGCTCTTGGTATGATGATTCCGGGAATGTTCGCCGGTTGGCTTCACGATGTGCTTGACGAAATACATTTGTTCGGCATATCCGGTGGATTTGTCAATTTCTTTTGGCTCGTCATGCTGTCATGTCTGGCAACACTTTGGGTATGTTCCCGTGTACAGATTGATCCCATGTTTGGCAGGAAACAATGAAGATATGATAATTCGTTCTAATGAAGTTGTTTCAACTTTTTTCTTTTTCAAGATTTCGTCAGATTTTCAAGTTTCAAAACCGACCGGAAAGATGGCGGAAGATTGGAAAAGAGGTCTTTTTAATGTAAAAAGCCATAAGAAAATCAATCTCCGTAAAAAAGTTTAAACAATTTCAATATAATACAGGCAGATGATATCATCTGCCTGTATTATATTGAAACGGCTCGGAAAGAAAATTTAAATATTCAGTCGGGGCAATAACA
>JAIDJJ010000511.1 GCA_029052265.1 Muribaculaceae bacterium | reverse complement strand
AATATTGGATAGTGTCTTTTTCCGGTCCTGCCAATCCTATACTGTTGCCCCAAAGACTCATCTGATATGGGTTAGCGTTGCGCGACAAAGCTACGGCATCAACATTTTCATTGCTTCTTAAGACAGCCAACAGGTTTCGCAGGTTTACACTATAGGAATCTTCCTCTTCAGTTGATTCTTCATCTGCAAGGTCAAGGGATGCGATATTGGCTGTGAAAACATTTTCAGGATCAAAACCTCTTGAGAAAAATGTAGGGTATATCACACCATACAGAGAAGTGCCGAGCACCCAGATGGCGAGACTCACAATAGCCAGACCTATGACAAGCCATAGGTTGTTGCGCCATTCATTCTTCATCTGTATCAATAAATCTCTTTTCATATCAATTGTATATGGTGTCTTAATTTTTTGATTTAGCTATCGCCACTGCCGGTTCGAGTCTTGATGCGCGCCATGCAGGCACTGTCGCACTCAGTATATTTAAGGCAAGGCACATTATTAATGCAAAGAAAAAGTTTTTCCAAGTGAAAAGCATCGACATTGAGGGTGTGGAATAAAGCAAATCAAGTGCTGTGGAGAATTTCACTGATGAGAACTGGAACAGAAACGATGATGCCATATTCATAAACAACAGGCAGATCACCAATCCAATAATTCCACCGGCAATCGTGATTATAAGATTTTCGCCCAACAACTGCCAGACTATCGATTTCCGTTTTGCTCCGAAAGCACGTCTAACCCCTATTTCCGACACCCTGTGACGCAATCTTCCTTTTGTCATACTGCTGAGATTTATCGCCGGAAGGATCAGCAACAGCCCATAGATAAGGTATGTAGTGGTCTTGCTTCTTGCCGGTCGCGGATCCTCGCTCACCACCCAGTCACCTCCGGACCAAAGCTCTATATCCCAGGGAGTGTCATGATAAATAGCCTCCCTATGTTCAGAAGAGAGTTGTGAATTCCAGGTTGCATACCTCCCTTTCACCTGATCTTTTAGATGCTGAATGTCGACACCGTCCTTAGGAAGAAGTGCCACAGCAACAGAGCCCATCCAGTTGCCTGATTCCATAGATCTTTTAGAAAACGGATAATATACATTTGAAAATGTCAGACTCAATAATGGATCGACATCTTCTATTACTCCACATATTTTATACTCTTCATCGCCAATTTTAATTTCCCTTCCCACCACATCATCTTCTTTAAACAATTTTCTTGCTGAAGACTGGGTCAATACCACTTTCTTTTCTCCTGCATCGCAAGAAGCCCGGTCGTATGGCTGTCCATAAAGGAACTTAAAATCATAAAAGCTCCAGAAATTAGAATCAACCGACTTTGTGATTAAAGAAACCGGGCGGTTCCCTTTAATCGAAATTTCTTCCGGCGTTGACCAGGTAGACTGATAGGATTCTTTTTCCACACCGTCAAGACCTCCATATAAATCTTTTGCCGTCTTGTAAGAAAGACCAGCCGACATTGATCCGTTCTGCTCTCCATTTTCATTAAAATTTAGAACATGTCCCCCGGATCCGATCAGAATTTTCTGGCGGTTCGTTTCCGGAGCCATTTCCACTTTTTTGACATTCTCTGTCATGAAAAATGTCATCACCAGGAAAATGGCGAGGGCGGTGCCGCTGATCGACACCCACGTCATCATCCTCTGATGCTTCATCTCGTAGTATACTTGTCTGAAGTAATTCATTTCGTTTAATTATTTATTTGAGTTGTGAGTTGGAAGTTTATGGTGTATGATGTATGGTTTAAAACTATTTGAACCCGTATTGGAAGCCAACATCATAAACTATAAATCATTATTCAGCCTTTATCGCAACAGCAGGTTCGATCTGCATTGCCTTGCGTGCAGGATACCAAAGACTGATTATAATGCCGATTGCGACAATTATGACTGTAAAGGCTTCCGCCGCCAGAAATATTGTCCATTTTTCAAATAACAGATTTTCAAACGTGTCAATAAACGGCCAGACAATACATCCCACCACCACTATCGCACCTGATAATAAGATCAATCCTTCCGTTATAATCCTGGCAAATATTTCCCGTCTTTTGGCGCCGCATACTTTTCTGATGGCTATTTCGCTTATTCTTTGCTGAATGCGGAACCAGAACGAGCCTAACAAACCAAGAAATATTGTCAGCACAAGGAAAAACATAAGTATAATCATCATCCGGATATCCAACTCCACACTACGCTGGCAACCTTCCCGAAGGTCGTTAAGACTTTTCAAATCTGAAAAATATACGTTTCTCAATTTTCTTAAATCTTCATTTGACTTAAAATCCTCCTTGAACTGCATTCCCTTCCCGGGCTTCACGCGGACAGCAACAGATCCCCAGTTCTCATCACCGCCGACAAGAGGGACCATGTATCCTCCCGCCCAACCGGGTTCATAATCCGTGCGGCGTACCTGCTCGATTACATCTCCGACTCTATATATATGCGATGTATCTCCTCCAAGAATCACCTTTTTACCTATCAAATCGCGAGGATCTCTACCGGATGCCTCATAAGTGGGATTATTTCCAATCAAGATCTCTCCCCGTTGCATCATTTCATATAGATCCTTACGGGATCTGCCGGTAAGACTGTTAAGCTGCAAGACATTCACGATGTCCGGACTGCCGAAACGGGTGTTTCCATAATACAGGATTGAGTCTTGCTCTTCAATCTGCGCCAATTGTCTCCCATCGTAGTTGTAATTGTAAGGTGTGGCTCCCCAATGTGTCGCCACCGCTTCAACATTCGGATTTTCCCTAAGTCGCCTAAGCAACTCGCGGAAATCGGAACGATAGGCATCTTTTGCATTTTCTCCTAAATCTATATAGTTAGGACTACCGGAAGGGACTGTTTTTAATGAAATTGAATATACGTTCTCAGGATTAAATCCTCTCGGGGCAAACAACCCTTTCCCCCGGACATAAACAATCATCGACAATACCCATATTGCAAGGCATACGACAGCGAGTTCTATTATCAGCCACAAGTTGTCGCGCCACTCTTTTTTCATTTGGTTCAATAAATTTCTTTTCATAAAGCAGCAATTTTAACGCGCGAAGGACAATGCCTCCGCCGGTTCAACTTTTGACGCACGCCACGCAGGGACTGTGGCACTCAAGACATTCAAGATAAAGCAAAAAAGGAGAGCCCAAAGGAAATTTCCCCATCTGAACAGCATTCCCAGGTCAGGACGGGCATTGACTGTCTCCAATGATGGTTCGAGCGCACCTGTCATGGAGAAGATCATGTTTGACGCCAACCATACAAAGATTATACTGAACAACAGACCAAGCATTCCACCAAAAAATGTGATTATGAGGTTTTCTCCAAAAATCTGGCGTATAATGGAATTGCGTTTCGCACCAAAAGCCCGGCGCACGCCGATTTCCGCCACTCTGTGGCGAAGCCGACCTCGTGTCATACTGCTAAGATTGATTGCCGGAAGTAGAATCAATATTGAATAAATTATCCATTGAATCTTATTATGGCTATCAAGATCAGGACCGTTATTACTACCATATCCTCCTATACCCACTTCCTCACTTGTATATGGCTGTCCGTGGTATACTGCTTCATATCCCTCCTTGCTGAACTCAGATTGGATCATCTTATATCTGTTTTCCACCTGAGTTTTAACAGACTCCGCCGACACACCTTCTTTCAAAAGCATCACGACATTAGCGGACCCGAAATAAGGGTCATCGTTCTTTATTCCCGCAATATTGCATAACTTATAAAAATTTGCGAATGATGATGCAAGCAGCGGATTGACATCCTCTACCACCCCCACCACTCTGTAGGGATAGGCATCCACCTCGATTTCCCTGCCTGCCACCTTTTCTTCCCCAAAAAGAGAACGAGCCGCAGATTTTGTGCGCACTACAAGTTTGGCATCGCTCTTCACCTCTGCCTCATCAAAGGGACGACCGTCAATGAATGTAAAATCATAGATCTTCCAAAATTCATTGTCTACATTTTTGGGAGCCATTGTAAAAATTTCCTGACCGGGTAAATTTACATCACAATTATCATTGAAGGCGTTGATATAAGAGAGGACTTCCACCCCTTCAAGATTTTCATAAAGTCTGCGGGCGATATCCAGATTTAATCCCGAAGTAGAGGAATCCATCCCTTTCTGATTCTTGACATGAAAACCGGAAGCGATCAGAATACGGCTCCTGTTAGATTCCGGGGCAACCTCCACAGAATTTAACTGATCCACCATGACGAAAGCCATAACAAGGAAAATGGCGAGGGCGGTGCCGCTGATCGACACCCACGTCATCATCCTCTGATGCTTCATCTCGTAGTATATTTGCCTGAAATAGTTCATTTCGTTTAATTAGTTATGTGATTTTAGGTGAGGGGTGAGAGTTGGGTTAAGGTGGTTAAAGAGATTAAGGAGATTAAGGTGGGTAAGGCTTGGAATTATAATCTTTAAACCATAAACTTTAAAACCTTAAACCCTAAGACTTATTCCACCTGCCGGCCGTCAAAGAAGCGTACAATGCGGTCAGTCATACGTGCCTGGCTCTCATTATGGGTCACCATCACGATTGTGCGCCCGTCTTCTTTATTCAACTGATGCAGAATATCCATCACTTCCTGACCCATCTTTGAGTCAAGGTTACCGGTAGGTTCGTCGGCAAGTACAATCTGCGGATCACCGATAATCGCCCTGGCTATTGCCACACGCTGACACTGACCTCCGGAAAGCTGACCGGGGAAATGGCGCATCCTATGGCTGAGTCCGAGACGAGTGAGAACCTCGGCAACCTTATCATGACGCTCCTTGGCACTAACGCCGCTGCGGTACGCCAACGGCAACGCCACATTCTCTGCCACATTAAGCGACGGGATAAGATGGAAGCTCTGGAACACAAAACCGATATTATGATTTCGGAATGATGACAACTGACTGTCGCTCATCTTGCCGGTTGCATCATCCATAATTGTCACAGTTCCGCTTGTAGGCACATCGAGAAGACCGATGATGTTGAGGAGTGTTGATTTGCCGCATCCTGAAGGACCCATTATGCTGACAAATTCCCCCTTCTGGATTTCGAGGTTTACATTCTCAAGTGCGAGTGTTTCGATCTCTTTTGTACGATAGACTTTGTTTACGTCTTTTAAAGTAATTATTGCCATATTGTTTAGGTTTTGTATTGGGAGTAATGTGTTTAAAGTGAGTAAGGTATTTAAGGTGATTAAGAATTGATGCCTCACCCTTAACCTTTGATGCTTCACCCTTTACTTCAATTTTATTGATCTTTTGTTTTTGTATGAACTCATGTCGGAAACGACCACCTCTTCGCCGGGTTGAATCCCGCTTGTGACCTCCACAAAATCGAAGTTGCTGTCACCAAGAGTGACTGTGCGGCGTTCAAGTTTATCCTCTCCTGTCTTGACAAACATTACATATGTGCCGGGTCCTTGGAAATATGAGCCGTTAGGAATCCTGACCACTCCATCTTTCACATCATAAACGACATTGAGGTCAGTGCGAAGTCCCGAGCGCAACAGTTTGTCGCTGTCATCATCAAGAAAGACAATAAACTGTACCATACCATTCTGACTTTGCGGAGAAATGGTGCTGATTCTCCCTTTGACTGTGTTGCGGTTTATCCTGACATTTACCACAGATCCGACAGAAAGTTTCCCAGAGTTGCTTTCCGGGATCTCACCCTCAATCTTGAAATGAGTGAGATCAGACACCACCGCAAGTTTCTCGCCCGCCCCGATACTTGTGCCAAGACTTTTGTTAAGCCAAGTCACCGTACCCTTTCTCGGAGCCTTGACCTGAGCATCATCGAGAGTGCGCTGCATGGCTTCCAGATTGCGTGCAGAGATGCTCCCCTCCAACTGTTTGCTTCTGAACGCCGCAGCATGAGCCTTCTTCTCGTTTGCAAGCTGAGTCTTCAGCTGCTCAAGTTCCATCCTTGCAGTGGAGAAAGCGAGCTCGGCTTCCCGGATACGGTCACCGGTGCCACTGCCGATACTGTCAAGGCGTTTTTCATTCGCCACCTCAGCCTGGAGGTGACTTAGTGACATTTCCTTAACCTTGATCCTCATTTCAAGGTCTGTAAGATAAGTGGCGTTGTTAAGAGCTGCCTGTTCGATTTCATTCCTCTTCATGCTGACTTCATCTGTCATCCTGCGATAGTCTGATTCCGCACTTTGAAGGTCAAGCTTGAGAAGCGACTGTCCGGCATCTACCGAATCCCCCTCATTGCAATAGACTTCAAGAATCTTTGTGGCAACAGGTGAGACAATCGCCTGTTCGTAAAGCGGTACAATCTTCCCTGACGCCGACACACTGCTTTCAAGTGTGGCGCGTTCTGCAGGTTTTATCGTCAGGTCTCTACTCTTCACGCTATCGCCAAGAGTAAGCAAAACAATAATAATTACAAGGGCTACCGCTAAAAATACGCCAACAATCTTAAGGCGTTTTTTCATCGTTTCCTTGCGTCTTTGTTCTATAGGTATTTCTCTGTCCATATTTTTTTGTTTTCTGTCCGTACAATTGACAATCTCCGTGCCAAATAGGCAAACAATTATTAATCAGATATTTTAATAAAAATACTATCGTCCATCCACGGACAATTGTCCGATTTCGTACACCCTGTTGTGTACATGTATAGTTTTGGTGTCACATAACACGATTGATCCCACTTTCATTTGAAAGAATAAATGTTGCAAGAGTGATAGCTATTATCCTAATTCTCAATTATAAAAATTTTTATCCCACAACGCCCCCATTAAAAGCCACCCTGTTTTAACTCTTTTAACAATAAC
>JAIDJJ010000510.1 GCA_029052265.1 Muribaculaceae bacterium | reverse complement strand
CCGGAGCAAGAGGATGAAGCGTCAAACTACGTGCATAAAATGAAAAAATTCACAATAAAACCCTTGCCATAACTGAACTTCCGTTCTGAAAAACCACAACGACATTGATCTCTTCCATACTTTCCGCAATGGAAAAAGGTAAGATCAAAATAAGAAAGGTTGACGACAACACTGCCGCCACAGCAGAAATTCTGGTGCATCTCATCCCCGGCACTTCCTCTGACAAAGCTATCGACGCATTGTATGCATTCACTGACTGCGAGGTGAGCATCTCACCAAACTGCTGCGTAATCGTCGACAGGCAACCCAAGTTCATGTCTGTGACCGAAATTCTGGAGCCTTCAGTGGAACATACGCGCAACCTGCTACGCAAGGAATTGGAAATAAAACTTGCAGAAACGAAAGAAACAAGGCTTTACTGTTCTCTTGAAAAAATATTTATAGAAGAAAGAATATATAAAGACAAAGAAGTGGAACAGGCTGCCGATATGGATGCGGCAATTGCCCATGTAGACAAACGCCTCGACCCTTTCAAGCCTTCATTTTTCAGAATGCCTACAAGGGAAGATTTGGTACGCCTTTGGGAAATCAAAATGGGAAGGATATTAAAATTCAATTCCGAGAAAGCGAACCAACGGATATCCGATCTGGAAAAGGACATCGAGCGTCTGCAATTTGACCTTGACCACATTGTGGAATATACTTCCGCATGGTATTCCCATCTGAAAGAAAAGTATGGCGAAGCATTTCCCCGGCGCACAGTGCTGAGAGGATTCGACTCTATTGAAGCGGCAAAAGTGGCGGAAGCCAACAAGAGACTATACTACGACAAAAGTGGTGGTTTTCTTGGCACATCTCTCAAAGACAATGAATTTCTATTCACCTGTTCAGATATAGACGACATTCTTATAATTTACCGCGACGGCACATACAAACTCGTAAAAGTGCAGGATAAATTGTATGTCGGCAAAAAGATAATCCATATCGGGCTGTTTAAAAAAGGCGACAAGCGCACCATATACAATGTAATTTATCGTCACGGCAAACCGGGAATCAAAGATGATGATGGCAAACTGTTGGGATATGCCTACAAAAAACGCTTTTTCATTACCGGTCTGACCCGCGAAAAAGAATACAACATAACCAAAGGCGCTCCAGGCTCAAGGGTGGAATGGCTCACTTGTAACCCGAATGGTGAGGCAGAGGTCGTAAAAGTGTCTCTTAAAGACGAACCTAACGAAACAGGCAGGCGTCCGAGAGCAAAAGAGGTGATGGTGAATTTCGCCGACCTTGATATCAAGGGGAAGGAATCGCTCGGAAACCTCGTCACAAAATATCAGGTGGACGACATAAAACTTGTAGAG
>JAIDJJ010000051.1 GCA_029052265.1 Muribaculaceae bacterium | reverse complement strand
GTATGATATTGACATTGCGTTCAATAAGGTTGTTTGCCTCATCGGTGATTTTTTTGTCAAGTTCTTTTCTGTCGCGGTTGTATTGGTCGATATCCTTTCCTTTTTCGTATGCATCGTGGAGATCGCGGCATACGAGAAGATCTACAGCCTCAATACCGCTTTGCATTCGTCCGGAGGCATTTATGCGCGGACCGATCTTGAAAATGACATCGCTGATGGTAATGTCTTTATTTGTAAGCTTGCATAGGCGGATTATGCTTCTCAGCCCCAAGTTGGGATTAGAGTTCAGCCGTCTAAGCCCGTGATATGCCATTACGCGGTTTTCACCTGTGATCGGTACGATGTCAGCGGCGATACTTACTGCGACAAGATCAAGCAGCGATTCAAGTTCGTTATGGTTGGTAAGACCGTTGCTCATGGCGAAAGCCTGCATAAATTTAAATCCCACTCCGCATCCTGACAGGTGAGGGCATGGGTAGGTAGACCCCGGCATTTTCGGATTTAAAATAGCCACGGCGGGAGGTAGAATATCATCAGGCACATGATGGTCGCATATTATGAAATCGATCCCTTTTTCCTTTGCGTATGCGATTTCGTCAATAGCTTTTATGCCGCAGTCAAGCACTATCACGAGTTTTACATCGTTTTCTGCGGCATATTCAATACTTTTTAGAGATATGCCGTATCCTTCCTCATATCTGGTAGGGATATAATATTCGATATTACTGTAATAGTTCTGAAGATATTTATAGACCAAAGCTACCGCAGTAGTGCCGTCAACATCATAATCCCCATATATCATGATTCTTTCCTTGGCACCCATGGCTTTATTTAGGCGGTTGACAGCCTTGTCCATGTCGGATAAAAGGAAAGGGTCGTGAAGGTCGGAAATAGAAGGAGAGAAGAAAGCCTGTGCCTCCCGGGTAGTGCTCACACCTCTACGGATCAGGAGTTCCGCAATGGGAGCTGCGCCTCCGCATTGGGACAGGATCTCGTCAGCAGCGTTTTTTTGCTGAAGGGTGAGAGGTAGATAATTCCATTTTGTTGTCATCTCAGACGAAAAAGGCTTGTGGTTGAACGGGCAGAGCTGTTCAACGATGTGGTTAATCTGATATTTACGCAATGGGCGTCTCCACGAGGATATGAGTTGGATGCAAATATACAAAAAATCTGTCTGCCGCGCAAATATCCTGCCATAAGAGGAATGCACATTAAGGATTTTTAGTAATTTTGTAGTTGGAGTCAAAATCTCTTTTT
>JAIDJJ010000509.1 GCA_029052265.1 Muribaculaceae bacterium | reverse complement strand
GTATCAGATATATGAATACGACACAGACAATGAAAATGAAAATTGTAGAGCTTGCGGAAGATGCCTCTTCACGGCTCATTCCTCCAAATTCATATCCGTAGCCAGCCGGCAGGTTGTCTGCACACACTTCCCGCACGGCTTCGATTGCTTCTCCGGAACTGTACCCTGATGCCGGGGTTCCGTTTATTTGAATCGACGGGAAAAGATTGAACCGTGACAAAGTTTGTGATCCATAAATGCGTTTCAGTTTAAGATATTGATTTATGGGTGTCATATCGCCAGAAGAATTCCTGACAAAAATATTAGACAAGGATTTTGTATCAAGACGAAATTCCGGAGAAGCCTGCACCATCACTCGATATAGTTTTGTGAACCTGTTGATGTTTGAAGCATATGACCCTCCGATATATCCTGATAGGGCAGAGAGCACATCGCCGGGTTGCACTCCGTTCTTCAACGCTCTTGCAGCATCCACTTCCACGAGATATTGCGGATATTTAGTGTCGAATGAAGTAGTGGCACGTGCAATCTCAGGGCGTTGGTTGAGATCTGCAAGTATATTTTTTGTTATAGAGTGAAGGTCTTCAATTGTACCTCCTTTTTGATCCTGGATATGAATTTCAAAACCGTTGCTTGAACCATATCCTGGAATCATTCCACGGGTGAAAACTATAATTCTTGCCCCGACAATATCAGACGTCCTTTTGTAGATCTCATCAATTACCGACTCAATGTCGTCGCCTTCATTTGTTCTTTCGCTCCAGTCTTTCATTCGTATGCTGAACGAACCGCTTGAAGAGCCAACACCACTCATCATTCCGAATCCTGCCGTCCTTGAATATATTTTAATCTGAGGTATGTCTGAGATTCTTCTGTCCACTTCCTCCATCACTTTCATGGTCTCTGCAAGATTGGTGCCGGGAGGCGTCATGACATCAATATTGATTGATCCCATGTCTTCCTGCGGGACAAGTCCGGTTTTAGTCGTTGTCATAAGATAGTAAAGGCTGCCCCCTGCGACCACAAGAAGTATAGCGGCTATCCATTTTTTTGAAATCATGAATCTGACACCGGAATTATAGCGCATCACAAGTGCATGAAATCCAGTTTCGAATGCATTGTGGAATCTTGAAGAGAAACTCATTTTTCCTTCGGTTGCGTGAGGAGTCATCAATAAAGCACATAATGCGGGACTAAGAGTCATGGCATTTAAGAGGGAGATGCCTACCGCCACAGCCATAGTCAGACCGAACTGAGTATAGAACGTACCGGTGGTTCCACCCATAAAACTTACCGGGATGAAGACAGCCATAAATACAATTGTAGTCGTCAGCAAGGCAGCGGAGATCCCTTTCATGCCGTCTACAGTTGCTTTATATGGTGACCTTATGCCTTCGTCAAATTTTGCCTGAACAGCTTCCACCACCACGATGGCATCGTCTACTACAGTACCGATGACGAGGACAAGGGCAAAAAGAGTGATCAGGTTTAAGCTGAATCCGGCAATATATAGGAAAATAAATGTACCAATCAGAGATACGATGATTGATAGGGTAGGGATTATTGTTGCCTTGAAGCTTTGTAGGAAAACATAGACTACAAACACGACAAGTAGAATTGCTTCGATCAGTGTTTGAATCACTTTACCGATTGAGGCATCAAGGAAATCTTTGGTACTCATCAAATCGACCAGTTCCATCCCTTTGGGGAGAGTCTCTTTTATGCGTTCCACCTCTTTATCGACAGCGACAATAATCTCATTTGCATTAGAACCCGCAGTCTGAGAAATTGAGCATATTGTTCCCGGCTTGCCATTAACGGCACCCAGATATTCGTATGACCTTGCCCCCAGTTCAATCTCGGCAACATCTTTAAGTTTAAGTATGGATCCATCGGGAAGAGCCTTGATCACGAGCTCTTCGAAATCGGTTTCATTCTCATA
>JAIDJJ010000508.1 GCA_029052265.1 Muribaculaceae bacterium | reverse complement strand
CACTAATTCTTAACATTTCACTTAAAAATATCTTATCATCTTAGGCATAACAAAATCATTCTACACATAATGATACAGACTCCATACTATATCGTTTATGAAGAGAAGCTTCGAAAGAACCTATCTCTTATCAAGCAGGTCAGCGAAAGAGCTGACGTAAAAATAATAATGGCATTCAAAGCTAATGCCCTGTGGAAAACATTTCCGATTATTGCTGAATATATCAACTCATCTACTGCGAGTTCAATCAACGAAATGAAACTCTCTCTCGATTGCCTGGGAAATGATGTACATGCTTATTGCCCTGTATACACAGATTCGAGTTTCCCCGAGTTTCTCAAAGGATGCTCGCATATCACATTTAACTCATTGTCTCAATTCAACAGATTTTTTCCTCAGGTAAAGCAATACAACAATCTGCATCCTGAAAAGAAGGTTTCATGTGGCATACGGGTTAATCCTCATTGTAGTGTGATTGATACCGACATCTATAATCCTTGTGTCCCGGGAAGCCGGTTTGGAATTAACGCTGACATGCTTCCGGAAGTCTTGCCGGAAGGACTGGAGGGATTCCATTTCCATGCCTTGTGCGAATCTACAAGCTATGATCTGGAAAAGGTGCTTCAGGCATTCAAATCCGAATTTGGCTCCTGGCTACCACAATTGAAATGGCTGAACATGGGAGGCGGTCACTTGATGACAAAAAAAGGATATGACATTGAACACCTCATTCACTTGCTTAACAGACTTCATGATGAATATCCTAACCTGAATTTAATTATGGAACCTGGAAGCGCATTCACTTGGCAGACAGGAGATCTTATTACAGAAGTCCTGGATATCGTTGAAGATTCCGGGATAAAGACTGCCATAATTGATGCTTCATTCGCATGCCACATGCCAGATTGCCTTGAAATGCCATATAAACCGTCGATAGCTGAAGCCATTGACTATAATGATTCATGTAAAAACAAGTACAGGCTCGGGGGTAATTCTTGTCTAAGTGGAGATTTTGTAGGGGATTGGAATTTTAAAGAGCCTTTAAAACCGGGCGATCGGCTAACCTTACTTGATATGAATCATTATACTACGGTTAAAACAAATATGTTTAACGGCATACAACATCCTTCAATATGGCTCCAACCGTCACATGGCACTCCTACATTGCTACGTGAATATTCTTATGAAGACTATAAATATCGTATGGATTGATATGTCTTGACAAATATCTATTGATACAC
>JAIDJJ010000507.1 GCA_029052265.1 Muribaculaceae bacterium | reverse complement strand
ATGTTAGGTTAAAAAATATCAACGCCACAAATTTAAACAAATTATTACACTATCCAAACCTCTTACTAAAAAATTAACATCTTTTAACATATTCATATTCATAAAAATTGCATATTGAAACGCATATTACTTTAAGCAATGTGTTATTAGCTACCGACGACATCTGATCTGCATGCGCATATACGGTTTGCCATCAACTGATAAGCCCCTTCCATAAAAATATAGGGAAGGGGCTTACCTTTCAAAAAACGAGGTTATTATATTCTTCTGTATCGGGTAATTATATTTTCGCGACAAATCTGTCTCTCTTCCGGAAACACATCACGCGGAAGTTCCGGGGATTTCAGTCCATTTTTAAGTACTAACGGCGATTCTTCCACCCTTATTTCATCATACAGTCCACATCTGATAAAACTGCCAAGCAATAACGGTCCCCCTTCAACCATAAGAGACGTAATCCCTTCCTTTCTGAGATCTTCAACCACTCTCCGGCAGTCTATATCGGAGCCACAATCTATGACACGGGGATTTTTTCCTCCCCAGTGACGGACATCAAGACGGGGACGGTCAATGCGTCGGGTGTTGGCACCCACCATTATCGACTCTACATTTGCCCTCTCCCTATGCATCCATACCAATGAAAGGGGACTCGAAAATTTCACAGCCTCGGGAGATCCGTCTTCATTGAGCGCAGCCATAAAGCCATCGGCACTTTGCGCCCATTTAAGCAGAATCCACGGGCGGTTGCCGGTGTGAGCTGTCATAAAACGCCTGTTGATCCTCACACATTCATCCTTCAGCACTCCCTCTACCACTTCTATTCCGGCTTCACGCATCATCCTGACACCTCTTCCCGAAACCATAGGGTTCGGATCCGGGGCGCCTACCACAACTTTCGGTATTCCGGTTTCAATTATAAGGCTTGCACATGGAGGCGTCTTGCCATAGTGTGAACACGGTTCGAGGGTGACATATATTGTAGATTCCTTCAGCAGACAACGGTCTTTTTCTTTCACCGACGCTATCGCATTGACTTCTGCATGCGGACCGCCATAAGTGCGGTGATACCCCTCCCCGATTATTTTTCCGTGCGCCACGACCACAGCTCCGACCATAGGATTCGGGGCAACCCTCCCCTCACCTCCCGCAGCAAGCTGCAAAGCACGTCTCATATACTTTTCTTCATCCATGCATCCGATATTTTAAAGACTTTTTCTTCATTTTAAACAATACAGACGCGGCATCACGTTTTGCCACTGATGCCGCGTCCATTGTAATATCCTGACATTCTCAAGACATAAAAAAGTTTTCCGGTCCAGAAATATCATTCAAACCCACGAAGACGTAAAAGCGCCTTTGCATCCGGCTCATGTCCACGGAATCGCTTGAACAGCACCATGGCATCTTCCGTATCACCGCTCTCCAATATGTTTTTCTTGAAAGAAGCAGCGGTTTTCTTGTCGAATATTCCCTTCTCCTTAAAGAGCTCCCATGCATCAGCCTCAAGCACCTGAGCCCAAAGATAGGTATAATATCCGGAAGCATACCCGTCATCACCAAATATATGTTTGAAATATGGCGAGCGATAACGATACGTGATCTCTTCCGGCATACCGATTTTTTTGGTCACCTGCGCCTCGAATGAAGGGACATCGATGCCGGTTCCGTCTGTTTTACCCCATTCAAGGTCAAGGAGGGCAGCTCCAGCAAGTTCTGTGGTGACGAAACCCTGATTGAATTTGGATGATTCTTGAAGTTTCTTGATAAGCTCGTCCGGGATAAGTTCTCCGGTCTTGTAATGGCGGGCATAAGTTTTCAGCACTTCCGGGGCAAACGCCCAATGCTCGTTGATCTGCGCACACAGTGCCACATAATCGCGGGCCACATGAGTGCCGGCTATAGAACGGTATGGCACTCTCGACATAATCCCTTGCAAAGCATGACCAAATTCATGGAAAGTGGTCTCCACCTCATCAATGGTGAGCAACGCCGGAGTATCACCTGCCGGGGGAGTGAAATTACCCACATTATAGACTATCGGACGGCGTTGACCGTCTTCATAAAGCCCGCTGCTCTGAATCTGTTCCATCCAGGCTCCCTGACGCTTCGACGCACGTGGGAAATAATCTGTCATAAAGACTGCTATATGCTCACCGGTCTTGGAGTCTACAACTTCATAGACATTAACCTCATCCATGTATTTGGGAGCATCAGGCATTGGAACCATCTTGATGCCATAAAGCTTTTCAGCTGCCCCGAAAAGACCTTTCAGCACATTGTCAAGAGCGAAATAAGGACGCACTTCTGACTCATCGAGATCATATTTCTGTTTCTTCACCTTGCCGGCATAGTAATAATAGTCCCATGGAGCAATCTTAAAACCACCCTTTTCCGCATCTACTATCGCCTGCATGTCAGCAACCTCTTCATGGCTTCTCTTCACAGCCGGCTCAAAAACCTGAAGCAATAGATTTGTGGCTGCCTCCGGAGTCTTCGCCATGACTCGAGATGTCATCATCTGTGCAAAATTGTCAAAGCCCATGATTTTTGCCTTCTCGGCACGAAGTTTGACTATCTTTTCAATCACAGGATAATTGTTATACTCTCCGTAAGAGGCGAGATTGGTGTAACCCTTATACATCGCTTCCCTGAGTCCTCGGTTGTCAGCGTTCTGAAGCACCGGAAGACGGCTTGGTCCGTGAAGGGTGAACACCCAAAGACCGTCAAGTCCACGTTTTTTCGCTTCCTGTGCCGCCTGTGCCACCGAAGATTCAGGAAGACCTGAAAGATCGTCCTTATCATAAACAGTAATAAAAAATGAATTGGTGGCATTCAAAAGATTCTTATTATACTGTATGAAAAGTTTCGACAATTCATCATTTACTGCGATCAGCTGTTCTTTCTTATCTGCAGGAAGTGCCGCGCCACGCTCGACAAATTCTTTGTAATATTTCTCCACCACACGCTTCTGTATGGCATTCAAACCTTGTTTATCGCGGTTATCATACACATACTGAATTTTCTGGAAAAGCTGTTCATTAAGGTTCAGCTGGTTGGACGCTTCGTTTAGCAAAGGGATAGCCTCTTCCGCCATAGTGGCAAATTCTTCTGTAGAAAGGGCACTGTCATAATGATAGAACACTCCCGACACCCGGTCGAGTATCGGTGACAGATTTTCAAGGGGGAGTATCGTGTTGTCGAAATCAGGCACAGCTCGGTTTGCCGTTATGGCAAACATATTCTGCTTCTGTTCCTCGATTCCCGCCTTTATGGCTGGAATAAAGTCTGAAATACGGATATCCTCGAAAGGAGGTATCTTGTATTTGTTGGTGTATTCACTCAGGAATGGATTGACATGAGAGTCTGCCATAATCTGTGGAGTTAAACCGCATCCGAGCATGACGGCTACGGCTGATGATAATAGATATTTTTTCATAATGATAGGTTATGATTGTAATTCATTAAGTAAAGATAACTTTTTTGCAGGGGTGCGTCATTTCGTGAATGCAAACTCCCCTACAAGCGGATAATGATCCGATGTGTTGATTTTATCCACCTTGAGGCTCAAAGCCTCAAGCGGTCCCCTGTAAAGCATCTGGTCTATGTGAAAATAAAACGCATGCATATTGTAGGTCCATGTAAACCCGAGGTTTGTTTCCGCATATGCGTCACGCATATCTTCCCCTTTGACAAGATTATATGTCCAGGATGCCGGCACATCATTGAAATCTCCGCAGACAATCAGCGGCGACGATTCCCGTATGTCATCTATAGCATCACGAAGATCTTTTGCATTCTGTGCGCGCTGCCTGAAGGCATTTCGAAGTTTTGACAAGATGGAACCTTTTAATTCCTTGACACTCGCTTTTGCCCCGTCTACCGTTTTCATCTCCTTCATCACTTTTCGCTCCTCTTCGGAAAGATCATATGAATAAAGATGGACCATCCCCACATTCAACACCTTTCCTCCGGGAAAATTGATTTTGAAGAAATCAAATCTGTGATGACCGCCGTCGTTCACAAGCGAAATGCCTGAACGGTCTACCGGATATTTAGACAAAACCTTTATATCCGTGGAGGATAATCCGGCACGGAAAGGATATGCCCTGACAAGACTGTCGACAAGAGACGGACTTGCCTTTTTTAATTCCGCAGGACTGAAATTGTTAAGCTCTGCCAGACAGATCACATCTGCTCCGGAATTGATCATATATTCCACCGCCCTGTTGGTATGCGAATCCGGACGCCGCACATCGTCCGTATGCAACACATTCCATGATATGATCTTGAAAGTGGTCTGACCGGGTTCCGCTTTTTTGGGGAAACTGACAGGGAACGCCTGCGAAAGCGGTCCGAGACATGCCACTATCGTAAGTATCCCGAGACCGGCAAAAAATATCCTTTTTGTCAATATCCAGAATAATATCAATAATATTGTTGCACAGGTAAAATATGGCAACGCCAGGCACAATACTGCCGGCACCGTAAGATATTCGGGATTGCATTTCCCTCCATAAGCCGAAATAATAGTAAAAAGGAAAACGACAATCGAAACGATCCGCATTACCAAACGGAAAATCGGATTTATCAGTGGAATTGAAAACATATTTCCAAATTTTGAGATGATAGATATAAAACTTTATCTTGTCCGGACTCCAAACTACTTCACATATCTTCCTGGAAATACCCGTTCATGAATCCAATCTCTGGGAGAGGGCGTTCAATTCTTTCCGCTCCGTATCGGTAAGTGAGGTATAACCTGAAAGCCTTATTTTATCTAATAATGCATCAAGACGGTTGGCATCCGCAAGCTTGCCTGACACGGCTTTTGCCATGGCGTGTCCGTCGCGCACCACATCGTTCTTCTGACGCATAATATCGGCGACATTCAAGATCTCTCTGCGACGCACCTTGATCTCTTCCACTTTCTTGGCAGGATCAAAACCTTTTTTCAATGCCAACGCGAAAGCCACACCGAACAACAGACCGCCGACATGTGCCGCCTGACCTCCCGCATTGCCCCCTCCGATTCCGGCGAACGTAAGCAACACACACCCTATTGCCACCCATTTGAATTTAACCTCTCCAAATACGAGAAGATAAAGCCGCAGATCGGGTGTGCGTATGGCTGCCGACGCTATGACCGCCAGCACAGACGCCGATGCGCCGCAAAGATAGGTGCCTTCGGAAGAAAGCCCCGGGAAGACTGCCTGAGCCGAGACATATAACAATGCTCCTGTCAATCCGCCCCCTATATATAGCCACAATAAATGACGGTCGGTAAGAGATGTCATAAGCACACGTCCGAACCAAAACAGCCAAAGCATATTGAAAAGGAAATGAAGGAAATCATAATGGGTGACCATATAGGTGATTCCGGTCCAGGCATGCCGCAATGCCACCGGCACCGACGATGAGACACACAGCCACTGCATCGTGAAATTGCCGGACACTCCCAGACCATTCCCAATGATGACAATCACCCACAGGACCAGAAATACAGTACAGTTTACGATCAACATCCATGCCAGGACCCGCGAATCGCAGACCCTTTGAAACTTGTCAATAAAAACTCCCACCTCGCAAAATTCCTTTCTTTCTCCAATATAACAATATCACAAGCGCGAAAAGCATTCCCCCGAGATGTGCGAAATGCGCAATCATATCGTTGGCGCCCACTCCAAGGAAAAATTCTATGACCCCATACCCTATCATCATATACTTTGCCTTTATCGGCACCGGGATGAAAAACAGATAAAGAGGCTGATTGGGAAATACAAAAGCATAACCGAGCAACAATCCGAAAACCGCACCGGAAGCGCCGATAGTAACCATATGGTTCTTAAACTGCGCCACCGCCGACATGAAATCAATGTCGCCATTTGAAAGCGCGGAATCAACCACACTCTTCATATGATCGTAGGTCAGACCGTTAAGTTTTGCTATACCATCCACATAATCGTGCAGCCACGTCATAGACCACACGCACTCCTGAACAATGGCGGCTCCGACACCACACACGAAATAGAAGATAAAGAAACGCTTGCTTCCCCATACCCTTTCAAGTGTGGACCCGAACATCCAGAGGGTGAACATGTTGAAAAACACATGAAATGGGGTAGAAGGCGCATGTACAAACATATAGGTCAGCGCCTGAACCGGATTAAAATCAGACGCCGACACATAATGGAGTCCAAGCACCCTGACGATAATGTCGGAAAAGCGGGGGAAAATCGCCTCCGCAAGCCACACTATTAAATTGATTATTATAAGGTTTTTTGTCACCGGCGGTATAGCCGACATGAAACCTCCTTTGCTATTTCCAAACATGTTGCAAATATACTAATTTTTAACATCTCAGACAAACATTGATACTATGTAGCTTAACAAGTTTAATTTTAATTATGTTTTTTATACTCTAAAACTTTCAATATATCAAATTATTTGCTACCTTTGTCTCACTACTAACTCAAATGGCGTCTCCCGACGCCTCCTCTATGTCCTCTACACTGCCAGAAATGGCTGATAGGGAAACGGAGGGTCTCTTTAATAATCCAGAATTCACCTAACACAACTTATTCTAATGAAAAAACTGTCTATCGCTTCATTAGCACTGCTTGCGGTGGCTTGTGGGCACAATTCTTCTACGGGAAACGGGTCTCCGGCAATCCCTTCCGACCAGGAAATCGAGAAAAAAGTGAAAGAAATCGTATCCGGAATGTCGATTGACGATAAAGTCGGTCAGATGTGCGAGATAAACATCGATGTCATTACAGTCGATTCTCTTGTAAACGGCAAAGTGGAACTCGATGAGCAGAAAGTAAAGAACGCTTTTGAAAAATATCGGGTCGGCTCTGTCCTAAACACCCCTATGGGAGAGGCTCAGGACCGAGACACATGGTATCGTGTGATAAACGGCATACAGGAAGCCTCCATGAAATACATAGGGATACCCGACGTTTTCGGCGTTGACCAGAACCACGGCACCACATATACCATAGGCGGAACGCTGTTCCCGCAGGAAATCAACATGGCTGCCTCTTTCAATCGTGAACTTGTAAGAGAAGGGGCAAGAATCACGGCTTATGAATCTCGGGCATGTGCAATACCTTGGGTATACAATCCGGTAATGGATCTCGGACGCAATCCTGTATGGAGCCGTATCTGGGAAAGCTTCGGCGAAGATCCATATATCAACGGAGCAATGGCTGTGGAAATGGTTAAGGGATACCAGGGTGACGACCCAAATCACATAGGCACTCAGAATGTCGGGGCTTGCCTGAAGCATTATATGGCATACGGCAACCCGGTAACAGGTAAAGACCGCACACCCTCTTCCATCAATCCTGTTGACCTACGTGAAAAATATTTCCATCCTTATAAAGAGGCGATACGCGCGGGAGCTCTTTCCGTAATGGTCAATTCGGGAATTAACAACGGAATGCCTTTCCACGCCAATTATGAGATGTTGACAGAATGGCTTAAGGATGGTCTGAACTGGGACGGAATGATAGTGACAGACTGGGCGGATATCCATAATCTGTGGAAACGCGACAAAATTGCAGCCGATTACAAAGAAGCAATCATGCTCTCCATAAATGCCGGCATCGACATGTCGATGACTCCTTACGACATGGAATTCTGCACTCTACTGAAGGAGCTCGTAGAGGAAGGGAAAGTGTCGCAGGAGCGCATTGATGACGCTGTCTCACGCATTATCCGGTTCAAGCTCCGCCTCGGGCTTTATGAAAATCCGGCGACAAATCCTAAGGACTATCCTCTGTTTGGAAGCGAGCAACATGCAGCAAAAGCTCTTGAGCTGGCTGTGCAAAGCGAAATCCTTCTCAAAAATGAAAACAACATTCTCCCTATAGCTCCCGGAAAAAGGATACTTGTGACAGGACCTAACGCCAATTCAATGCGTTCGCTCAACGGTGGATGGTCTTATACATGGCAAGGTATTGAAAACCCGAAGTTCCATGACCAATACAACACAATTTATGAAGCATTGTGTAATGAGTATGGCGCAGCAAACGTCATTCTTGAACAAGGCATGGACTATGTGCAGGATTTCGGAAAATGGGAACTTGAACAGAACCTGAGAATACAGCGTGCCGTCGCTGCCGCCAATGGTGTCGACATAATAGTGGCATGTATCGGGGAAAACTCTTATTGTGAAACCCCGGGCAACACAAACGACCTCACAATATCTCAAAACCAGGCTGCCCTCGTAAAAGCTCTCGCCGCCACCGGTAAACCCATCGTTCTCGTGCTCAATGAAGGCAGACCCCGCATCATCCGTGAAATCGAACCTCTTGCAAAAGCCGTGGTGAGCGTGCTCCTCCCCGGAAATTACGGCGGAGACGCCCTTGCACTTCTTCTTTCAGGCAAACGGAACTTCAGTGCAAAACTCCCCTACTCCTACCCGAAATGGATCAATGCCCTCGCCACTTACGACCATAAGCCGAGCGAGACCGTGGAGACAATGAGCGGCGCTTATAATTACAGTGCCGACATCGACGTGCAGTGGCCTTTCGGATTCGGCATGAGCTATACCACATTTGAATATTCCGATATTTCGATAGACAAAACTGAATTTTCATCATCCGACGACATATCTGTAAGCGTGACTGTCGCCAACACCGGGAAAGTGGAAGGCATGGAGCCTGTAATATTCTACAGCTCTGACCTTGTGGCATCGATCACTCCTGACGTGCTCCGTGTAAGAGGGTTTGACAAAATAAGCCTCAAACCCGGTGAGAGCAAGACCGTTTCATTCAAAATTCCGGCAAGCGACCTCGCCTTCGTGAACTACGACGGGAAATGGACTCTTGAAAAGGGGGAATTCAAATTCACTATCGGATCGCAACAGGTCAATGCGACCTGCACCGATACGAAAGTATGGGAAACGCCAAATATCTGATTCTACCGGAACCGGCGCGTGAATTAACGCGCCGGTTAAGCCATATCTATAGTAAGTCGATTATAAACATCTTACGCTGCCCACGATCTTACGCGGTGAGATCACGGTGGGCGCCGTAT
>JAIDJJ010000506.1 GCA_029052265.1 Muribaculaceae bacterium | reverse complement strand
ATCGGGGATTCTGTCCTTATCGTAAGCCACGGACATGCATTGGCAGAAGGCGTAATGGCAGGAGAGATTTTCTATCCGGCATCGCAGATTGTCATAAATGGAAGCGACACGATAGTGAACAACCATCAAATCCTGAATAATGAAAATGGCGAGGCAAAAGCCGCTTTTGGAAGAGTTCTCAGCAATGTCAATTCTCTTTCTGTCGACGGACAGGCTGTTGCGGACTGCTGCAGTGTCAAGCTTGTTGATTATCTTTCCAGACTGCAGGGTCCTGTGAAACTTACAGAAGCTGCAATTGTAGCACATGGTGCCGATGGCTCTCTTTCAATCGAAGACGCTTCTTCTCATGAAATTTCAAATGCAGCCAACTGCATCTATGAAACCAAGACGGTCTTAAATTCCGCCACCCCACAATATAACGATGCAGGCAATTGGGTTGGTCTGCTTTATGCGATTCAGGCTCTGGGTTCTGTAGTCTGGGCTGTTATACTGCCCAAATTCAGGAGCCGCAAATTCTCTTACTCCCTCAGTCTTGTCCTCGCCGGTGTCGGCTTTGTCATGATGTCATTCCTGACAAACCAATACCTCCTGTTTATTGCATTCTTATTGATTGGATGTGGATGGGCTGCCATGCTTGCTTGGCCGTTTACCATCCTTACCAACTCTCTTAAGAGTGGAAATATAGGTGCTTATCTCGGGCTCTTCAACTGCACAATCTGTATTCCTCAGATTGTTGCCGCACTTGCCGGTGGATGGATTCTCACATTGCTCAGCAATCCGGGAGAACTTGCTCCGGAATACATGATGATGTTGATTGCCGGAATTTCAATTATCATCGGTTCGGTTTGTGTATTCTTCATCAAGGAAAACAAATCGTCGGGAAACGCTCCTTCTGAAACCCCTCTTGAAAGCGAGAATATCTGAAATCGCTCATACAGGATCTAAAGATCTTCTGATCATAAGCAACGCCCCGGATAATATCGATATTATCCGGGGCGTTACGTATGCTCAGTTCGTTCCTTAAACGATATTTATTTCATCAACGGAGAAATGAAAGCATCTTCTATACTTTCCGTAACATAGTTTTCAAAATCTCCGGTCAACGTAAAAATATCATATCTGTATTCAAAATCGCCCGTGAGAGATTTTAAATAGACATCAGCACCCCTGGTCATGTTTTTCATTTTAGCCATCGTCACAGATTCAGCAGCCGACATATCACGACCGCTGCGTGCCTTCACCTCCACAAAAACTATTATATTTCCATATTGGGCAATAATATCTATTTCAATCTTGTGCCATCGCCAGTTGCGCTCTTTTATTGCATAACCCTGCGATATGTAAAACTCTACAGCTTTATCCTCGGCAAATTTTCCGAACGCCTGATCCCTAAGTTTGTTTTCCCTGCCCATATCCCTCGCTGGCTTATTATCAGAATGCCTTGAACGACATATCAAGACCTTTTACACTGTGAGTGAGTGCACCTACAGAAATAAAATCCACACCGGCTTCTCCATACTGGCGGAGATTCTTGATGGTTATGCCGCCCGACGATTCAGTCTCCATCGTTCCATTGACAAGTGCAACAGCCTCCTTTGTTAGTTCCGGAGTGAAGTTGTCAAACATGATTCTGTCTACTCCACCGATTGCCATTACTCTTCGGATATCATCGAGAGAACGCACCTCTACCTCAATCTTGAGATCCTTACCATGCTCCTTGCAATATTCTCTTGCCCGCTGGATAGCTTTCTCTATGCCTCCGGCGAAATCGATATGATTGTCTTTTATGAGAATCATATCAAAAAGACCGATACGATGATTAGTGCCGCCACCAATCTTCACAGCCTCTTTCTCCATGATTCGCATACCCGGAGTAGTCTTACGGGTATCAAGCACCTTAGTGTGCAGACCTTCCAGTTCATCCTGATACTTGCGTGTCATTGTTGCCACACCGCTCATGCGCTGCATGATATTAAGC
>JAIDJJ010000505.1 GCA_029052265.1 Muribaculaceae bacterium | reverse complement strand
GAATATGAGACAATTAAAGATTACAAAATCAATCACCAATCGCGAAAGCGCCTCTCTTGATAAATATCTGCAGGAAATTGGCCGTGAGGAACTGATTTCAGTCAGCGAAGAGGTAGAACTCGCGCAGCGAATCAAGAAAGGGGATCACGCTGCACTTGAAAAGCTTACAAGAGCTAATCTCCGTTTTGTGGTTTCGGTTGCAAAACAATATCAGAATCAAGGGTTAAGTCTCCCCGATCTTATCAATGAAGGTAATCTCGGACTTATCCGCGCGGCTCAGAAATTTGACGAAACAAGAGGTTTCAAATTTATTTCATATGCTGTATGGTGGATTCGTCAGTCTATTCTCCAGGCTCTTGCTGAACAAAGCCGTATTGTCCGTCTGCCATTGAATCAAGTCGGTTCTCTAAATAAGATAAGCAAGGAACTTTCTAAATTTGAGCAGGAAAACGAACGTCGTCCATCACCGGAGGAATTGGCTGACCGTCTTGGGTTGCCTGTTGATAAGGTGTCTGATACATTAAAAGTTTCCGGACGTCATATATCTGTTGACGCACCGTTCGTAGACGGAGAAGACAACTCTCTTCTTGATGTTCTTCCAAATGATGACAGCCCTATGGCAGATTCATCTCTAAATCAAGAAAGCTTGTCTAAAGAAGTTGATCGCGCGTTAAAGCAGCTTTATGACCGAGAACGTGAAATCTTGAAAATGTTTTTCGGAATAGGTTGTCAAGAGATGACTCTGGAAGAAATCGGAGCGAAATTTGATCTCACCCGTGAACGTGTGCGCCAGATCAAAGAAAAGGCAATACGACGTCTGAAAGGTCAGAAGAGCAAGCTTTTAAAGAGTTATTTGGGAGAATAACCAATGAAAGATTATTACCTTTTTACACTCTTATAAGATTATTTTATGAAAACGTCCATATCAAAGAGAATAAAATGTCTCATGTTGATCATGGGCGTTTCTGTTTTCCCGGCCCTGTCTAAATCTGAGGTCATAAATTCGGCTGACACATTGAATCAAACGGATGGCATAATATCCGAGAATGTTGATATTAGCAGTCAAAAAAAAGTGACTCACTTTACATGGGGGGCAGAATTTGGAACGTCGATAGACATGAGTGGGTATGATTCGTCCACATTTAATGTTGACGCGATGGTAGGATATCGTGGCACTTATTTCAACCTTGTGGGCTTCGGTGCCGGCATTCACCGTTCAATGGGTAGCGGTGATAATTACATTCCTCTTTATGCGATAATGAGAACTTCATTTTCAAAGATAAAAAGGTTGTTCTTTATGAATCTTAAGGTAGGATATTCTTTTAACACTATTGGTGATGCCCCGACTTTTGGTGATGTCAACGCTTCTTTGGGAGGTGGAATTAATCTTGCATCAGGGAAATCTTTTCAGTCATATCTGATTTTAGGATATGAATTCCGACATTTTAATCAAAGAAACAAGAGTAAAGTTGATA
>JAIDJJ010000504.1 GCA_029052265.1 Muribaculaceae bacterium | reverse complement strand
CCAGGCTGAAAGCCATGCTGCTCAATTCCGCCCTGGAAAACTTTTTACCTGTCATTTCATTCATACATGTAAGTACGAACGATGCATCCGCACTGCCCCCTCCCAGACCCGCACCGTCAGGAAGATGCTTGTCAAGAGACACGTGAAACATTCCAATATTTTCCTCTATATTTTGACTCTCAACATATTTCTTCAGGAAAAGGCTCGCCGCGCGTACCACAAGATTTAACTCCGGAGGACAGTTTATTCGGCGTCCCATAAACTGAAACTTGCATCCGCTCACATCCGACTTATCCAATGTGATTTCAAGTATATCGTCAAATGCCTCTGGCTGCTGCGGAATCCCACTTTCAATCCCGACAGGGAAAAAGACCGTCTCGAGATTATGAAATCCGGAATCAGTCTTATTTACTATATTCAAGCCAATGTTTATCTTGGCATTTACAAATTTTATCATAATATAATCCTTTGGCTGTTTATATCCCGTTCCGTACAGACACATATTTCCATTGTCCGGCGAGTATTGCCCCACGGAGAAAAAGATAACTTAAAAACGCGCTCCACAATACTTTATTGTCATCTATTCCAATACTAAATCCATCAGCATCATATCTGACAAACGCTATCAGATAGAAAACAGCGGTAGAAACCATAGTAGCAATCATCATTTTACGTGTTGATGTGATCCCGACATAGAAACCGTCATATATAAACGCCCACGCTGAGACAAGGGGAAGAAGACATATCCATATCCTGAGAATATGGAGTTCCGACCACACCGCCCGGCGGTCGGTAAGTAGCTCCGAGACAATATCACACCCTGAAAAATAGAGCATTGAAAAAAGAATCGCCATTATCAATGTCCATTTTAAAAGTGCACGCACCACTGTCTTAACCATAACACGATCCGAGCAACCCACATATTTTCCGACCAACGCTTCCGCACTGAATGCGAAACCGTCCATAAAAAATGAAAAGAATTGAAAGTACTGCATCACTATGACATTGACCGCAAGTGTCAATGCCCCGAGGCGCGCCCCGGCGGAAGCCACCCCGAGACTGACGCTGATTATACACGCCGAACGTAAGAACAAATCGCCGTTGACCGAAAAGAATTTACCCAGTCCTCCCCCTCTGAATATTTCGCCACATCTACACCACAACGGTTTTCCTTTACGGAATTTTCGCGCCAGAACGAATGAGAGGGCCAATCCTCTCCAGTTCGCACATAATGTACCCCACGCGACTCCCTCGAATCCAAGACGCAAGGGAAATACGAAAAGGAAACTCAATATAATATTAATCAAATTTATAATTACGGCGATTGCCATAGGATAAAG
>JAIDJJ010000503.1 GCA_029052265.1 Muribaculaceae bacterium | reverse complement strand
CGAGGAGGTCTCTGGCCGATGAGGTCTTTACTATAGGAGTCGGTGTTATCCCGTTTTGGATGTTGTAGGCAATCTGTTTTGCACGGCGTCTTTCAGTTTCATCAATTGTTGTCTGCATGCTGGCAGTCACTTTGGCGGCATACAAGATGACTTTCCCGTGTACATTTCGTGCAGCACGCCCTGCCGTCTGAGTCAATGAGCGATGATTCCTGAAGAATCCTTCCTTATCGGCATCCAATATCGCCACAAGACTGACTTGTGGTAAATCAAGACCTTCCCGAAGAAGATTGACTCCAATTAAAACATCATAAACCCCTTCCCGGAGATCTTCCAAAATCCGGATTCTTTCAAGGGTGTCGACGTCGCTGTGGATATATGCACTGCTCACTCCCCATTTCCTGAGATGGGAGTCAAGTTCTTCTGCCATTCTTTTTGTCAAAGTTGTGACAAGGGTTCTCTCTCCCGCTTCAATACGAAGTTGAATTTGCTCCATCAGATCATCGATTTGATTCATGGTAGGCCTGATCTCTATTTCAGGGTCAAGAAGCCCCGTGGGACGTATTACCTGTTCTGTGAAAACCCCTTCAGACTTAAGAAGCTCATAATCACCCGGAGTAGCGCTGACGTATATCGTTTGAGGAGTAAGACTCTCAAATTCATCAAATTTAAGCGGACGGTTGTCAATTGCCGCAGGGAGTCTGAATCCATATTCAACAAGATTCATCTTTCTTGACAGGTCTCCTCCGTTCATTCCTCTTATCTGAGGAATTGTGACATGGCTCTCATCAATAATAGTCAAAAAATCTTTTGGGAAATAATCAAGAAGACAGAAAGGGCGCATGCCAGGTTTTCTTCCGTCAAAATATCTTGAATAATTTTCAATTCCGGAACAATGTCCCAATTCTTTCATCATTTCAAGATCATAAGTGACTCGTTCACGAAGTCTTTCCGCCTCAATTGATTTGCCGTCTTTTATAAAAAAATCGCATTGAGTGCCAAGATCAACTGCAATTTGATCAATAGCAGTTGCCATTCTTTCTTTAGTTGTGACAAATATGTTGGCAGGGTAGAGGTTGAATCCGTCAATTTCAGAGAGAACTGTTCCGTTGACGGGATCAATCGTCTGAATTTTTTCAATTTCATCTCCCCAGAATATAACCCTTAGTTGAATGTCTTCAAAAGAAAGCATGATGTCAACGGTATCTCCTTTTACTCTGAATTGACCGGAAGTCAACTCAATCTCGGTTCTGGAATATAGTGAGTCGACAAGTTTTCTCAAAAAAGCGTTTCTGGATATTCTTTGCCCGATATGGATGTTGATAACACTTTCGGAGAAGTCA
>JAIDJJ010000502.1 GCA_029052265.1 Muribaculaceae bacterium | reverse complement strand
CCCCCCCCCCCCCCCCCCCCCCCCCACCCCTGTTATTCACGCTTATTTCTCCCTGCCCGCGGAAGTAGTGTTGCTGGCGGTGGGAGTGCTTCGTGCAGGCTTCGTGCAGGCTTTGTGCAGGCTTTGTGCTGGCGATGAGGCGGTGTTCATTGTCTAATCTTTTTTGAGATCAAAAAAGCCGGTTTTTTCATGATTTAATCTCAGGAAATTATTATCTTTGACAAAATTATTTTTTTGCTAAATAAGATCATTCAATTAAATAATCATGAAACTTACTCTCAAGGATTGTGGATTTAAATTTGGGGCGGCGTGGATGCTTGCAGCGGCGTCCTTTTTGCAGGCTTTTGCCGCACAGAGTGGCGATGAAAAAGGTATCGACCTGAATGAAGCTTGCGGAGGCAGACTGACTGCGAAAGAATTGAGCGGCAATTTGATGGAATATCCTTATGCTGTTGTGGCACCACCTGCACAGACTCCGGCACCGGAAGGGTATGTGCCTTTTCATATGGAACATTATTCCCGCCACGGAAGCCGTTGGCTTATAGGGGGTGATGATTATATGACCCCGGTAAGATGTCTTGAGACGGCGGAACGGCATGGCAAACTTACCCCTTTGGGTGAAAAGACACTGAATATATTGAGAGATATTCAGAAAGCATCGGTCGGTAAACTGGGGGAGCTGTCAGATAAGGGCGCGACACAGCATCGTGTCATAGGAAAAAGAATGGCTGAAAATTATCCGGAAATATTTAATGCCAATGCAGATATTGATGCCAAGTCTACAGTTGTGAGACGATGTATATTGTCAATGTTCAACGGACTGAGGGGGATATTGCAGGTGGCTCCGGATGTTGATCCTAATGTGGATGCCAGCAATTCTGACATGTGGTTCATGAATTTCGATGACAAGAAGGGATGGAATGAAAAGACTGAGGCAGACAAGACTGTTCTTGTAGATTTCAAGAATAATCATAAAGGATCTGATGCTTACCTTGACAGATTGGTTTCAGATCCACAGTTAGCACGCGACAGTGTCGCGCCAGGATTGATGCCTTATCTCTATTGGGTGCTTGCCAATACGCAGAGTCATACAGGGCAGCCGTGGATTCTTGAGGATGTTTTCAGCCATGATGAGCTTAAGGAGAATTGGCTTCAGGGAAATGCCGGCTGGTTTCTTCATGGCGGCAATACGCCCCTCACTGCCGGGCGACCTCCCTATGTGCAGAGAAATCTGTTGCGCAGGATTATCGAGCAGGCAGATACAGCAATAGCTTCAGATAAAAACAGTGCCCGCCTGCGTTATGGACATGACGGCATTCTTTTGAATCTCATATCGTTGATGGAACTTGGAGGCTACGGACGGAATATAGATTCTCTTGAAGATCTGGAGGCTGCTGGATGGCATGATCACGATATAATACCGATGGGGGGTAACCTTCAGCTTGTGTTCTATAGAAAGTCTTCGGGCGATCCGAAAGATATTCTTGTAAAGGCGATGATAAATGAAAGAGAGGTGTCTATGCCCGGAACTGCTGTGTCAGGTCCATATTACAGATGGCAGGATTTGAGGGGTTATTATATTGACAAACTGGAATCGTTTAAAGAAGACTGACAGAGAAAAGAATTATAGAGACGAAGTATTATGCGTTGAATTGCAATACTTTGTCTCTATGGTTTTTAAAATGGGAGCCATACTGCCTCTTGCTGAGGAAAGATGATTTGGGTAAATGGCGGATTTTGATTATTTTTGTGGGAAAATAGCCTTTGTTTCCAACATGAATTGTCTGGAATTGTTTAAAAAACAATAGAAGGAAATTTATCTACAAACAGATTATTATGGAAGAGTTGAAAGGGAGCGACAGCGTAAATACAGAAGATGTACTGCAAAACGCTACCAATTCAGAATATAAGTACGGATTTACAAGCGATATCGACACGGAGATAGTGCCTCCGGGTCTTAACGAGGATGTCGTGAGGTATATATCGAAGGTGAAGGGTGAGCCGGAATGGCTTTTGGAATTTCGTCTGAAGGCATTCCGTTATTGGCAGACCCTTGAGATGCCTCATTGGGCACACCTCCGTATTCCTGAAATTGATTTTCAGGCGATCTCTTATTATGCAGCTCCAAAAAAGAAGGAACTGAAGAAGAGCATGGACGAGGTGGACCCGGAACTTGTGGAAACATTCAACAAACTCGGTATCTCTTTGGAAGAACAGAAGCAGCTTGCAGGCGTAGCTGTGGACGCCGTCATGGACTCTGTGAGCGTAAAGACCACCCATCGTGAAAAGCTTGCCGAGCTTGGAGTGATTTTCTGTTCCTTTTCCGAGGCAGTGAAGGATTATCCGGATCTTGTCAGGAAATATCTTGGCTCTGTAGTAGGCTACCGTGACAACTTTTTTGCCGCGTTAAATTCAGCAGTGTTTTCCGACGGTTCGTTCGTATATATTCCCAAGGGTGTGAGATGTCCGATGGAATTGAGCACCTATTTCCGTATCAATGCTTCAGGAACCGGTCAGTTTGAACGAACCCTTATAGTTGCCGATGATGATGCATACGTAAGCTATCTGGAGGGATGTACCGCCCCTATGCGTGATGAGAACCAGCTCCACGCCGCCATTGTAGAGATAATCTGCGAGGAACGCAGTGAAGTGAAATACAGCACAGTGCAGAACTGGTATGCCGGAGACAAGGAAGGGAAAGGCGGTATCTATAACTTTGTGACAAAGCGCGGTCTTTGCCGGGGTCATAGATCCAAAATTTCCTGGACACAGGTCGAGACCGGCTCCGCAATAACCTGGAAATATCCTTCGTGTGTGTTGAAAGGGGATGAAAGTGTCGGAGAATTTTATTCTGTAGCCGTCACCAACAATTATCAGCAGGCGGATACGGGTACAAAGATGATACATCTTGGAAAGAACTCGCGAAGCACGATTGTCAGCAAGGGGATTTCTGCGGGCAAAAGTGAAAATTCTTACAGAGGTCTGGTCAAGGTGCTTAAGAATGCCACCGGTTGCCGCAACTATACCCAATGTGACTCATTGCTTATGGGAAACCAGTGTGGGGCACATACATTCCCGTATATTGATGTGCAGAACTCATCGTCTACAGTAGAACACGAGGCTACGACATCTAAAATCAACGAGGCTCAGCTGTTTTATTGCCGTCAGCGCGGCATTCCGACGGAAGAGGCGGTTGCTTTGATAGTTAACGGCTATGCCAAGGAGGTGATGAACAAGCTTCCGATGGAGTTTGCTGTAGAGGCTCAGAAGCTCCTGCAAATCACACTTGAAGGAAGTGTGGGGTAAATTGGTAATTGGTAATTAGTAATTGATAATTGATAATTGGAAATTGCTAATTACTAATTGAAAATTGGTTTAGGGATTTAATTGAAATTATTAGATAGGTGAACGAAAGAATTGTTATAATCGACAAGGTTGACCCGCAGACTTTCTATGGAGTCAACAATAATAATATAAATCTGATACGCAATCTTTTCCCAAAATTGAGGATGGCTGCCCGAGGAAATGTCATCAAGGTTATCGGGGAGGAGAGCGAGACCGCCGAGTTTGAAAAAAAGGTAAAGGAGATAGAGAATTATGCCTCTACCTATAATAAACTTACGGAGGATGTGATCATCGACATTATAAAGGGTGAGCCTCCGAAAGCTGTCAACACGGAGGGTATAATAATTTTCGGACAGTCCGGCAGACCGATTGCTCCACGCAATGCCAATCAGGTCAAGATGGTGAGGAGTTTTGCGAACAATGACCTTACGTTCGCTTTGGGTCCCGCCGGAACGGGCAAGACTTATATTGCGATAGCGCTTGCTGTGTCTGCATTGAAAAATAAGGCATGCAAGCGAATAATCCTTTCCCGTCCGGCTGTGGAGGCGGGAGAGAAACTGGGATTCCTTCCCGGCGACATGAAAGACAAGATTGATCCCTATCTGCGTCCCCTTTACGATGCATTGGAAGATATGCTTCCGCAGTTGAAGCTCAAAGAGTATATGGAAAATGATACGATCCAGATTGCTCCACTTGCCTTTATGCGCGGAAGAACCCTGAATGATGCGGTCATTATTCTTGATGAGGCGCAGAACACTACCAAACATCAGATGAAGATGTTTCTGACAAGGCTCGGGGTCAACAGCCGGATGATAGTGACAGGCGATGCCACCCAGATCGACCTCCCCCGAAGCGTGCAGAGCGGATTGTTGCAATCGTTGAGGATTCTGCGCGGGGTAGAAGGGATCGGCATAATCGAGTACGGGAAGAAGGATATCGTGCGTCATCCGCTGGTGCAGCGTATTGTGGATGCCTATGAGGCAAGAGAGAAAAAAGTGGATGATGAGTTTGAGGCTAATATGAAGTCTTCTTCACCAGAAGAAGAATGATATCATAATGAGCTGAAATTCAGTTGTCGAATTGTAATAAAAAGAAATTGACGTGGCAAAGATTGGAGATACAGTCCGCTTCCTTAACAGTGTGGGGGGCGGAAAAATTACAAAAATAGAGGGACAGATCGCTTATGTGGACGACGATGGATTTGAAACCCCGGTGCTTCTTAAAGAGGTAGTGGTGGTGATGCCGGCAGGGCATGAACCGAAGGCTCAGGGTCCCCGTATTATTTTTGACCAGCAGGCATTTGATGAAGGAAAGAAAGCTGAAGAGCCGGTTAAAAAGAGTATCGTGGAGACTGTTGTGGCGCCGGAGAAGGAGATGCCTGTGGAAGAAACTTCCCACGGCGACAAGATGAATATAGCACTGGCTTTTGAGCCGTCAGACATAAAGCATCTTGATAAATCCCGTTTTACCGCTATCCTTGTGAATGATTCGAATTATTTTCTGAATTTTGTGTTTCTCCGGCGCGGCGGTGAAGAGCGTGGTTGGACTGTGGTATATCAGGGAGAGGTGGCTCCAAACGAATATTGTGATCTTTCCGTCCTGACGCATGAAACGCTTCCCGCATATGAAAAAATAGCATTCCAGTGTGTGGCGTTCAAACGGGACAAGAGCTTCACCCTGCAGGCACCGGTGAGCATATCAAGAAAACTTGATCTTACAAAATTCCATAAGTTCCATTGTTTCCGTCCGGGGATATATTTTGAGACAGCCGTAATCGAGATCCCTCTGGTCTCAGACGGTGTGGCATCGCGTCCCCTTGAGGTAAACGCAGCCGAGATTGCGTCTGCCATGACCGGAGAGAGGCAAGATAAGGATATGGCAAAAGAGCTTTCGAAAAAATTCCGTGTGGATGCAGGAAAAAGCGGCAGACAACCGGCGGGGGGCGATAATCCTCGAAAGGTGCTTCCGCTGATAGAGGTTGACCTCCACATCGGAGAGCTCACAGATTCGCTTGTCGGTATGGAACCTAAGGATATGCTTGAACTACAGCTGTCTGCCGTCAGAAAACATATGAAGGCAAACAGTGGCAGGATAGGGCAGAAGCTTGTGTTTATACATGGTAAGGGGGAGGGGGTGCTCCGGAAGGCGGTGCTTGATCTTTTAAAGAAAGAGTATCCTAAGGCGGAACTGCAGGATGCTTCTTTCCGTGAATATGGTTTTGGGGCGACGCTTGTGACAATTCATTGACAAGGATTATGAAGTATACAGATAAATGGTGGTCTTATCCGGCTGAGGGAGAATCCGGAAAAACAGTGATAGTCACCGGTCGCGACTGTATTGACGATTATCGCGAAAGCGGAAAATACATTTACCGTATCGATGTCACCTGGGAATATAATCCCTTGCCCGACGGGATGCCGGAAGAGGATGATTCCGTGCTTATGGAGCAGGCTACGGATGCCCTTTCAGAAGCATTCAAGAAAGACAGGGTGGCAGTGATGACGGGAATTTATACCGGAGACGGAAGGCGTGACTGGGTGTTCTACACCAAAAATCTTAAAATATTCTCTCTTGTTTTCAATAAGGCTTTGGAGTCATTGCCCACAATCCCTATTGTTATAGATGCGGAAGAAGATGCTGGCTGGACAGAGTATCTTCATATGAGGGAAGAGACATTTGTGCCGGACGAAGACTGATATTTCCGGAGTCTTGTTTTCGATTTTTTGCTGCAACAATTCAATTTTTGTATAACTAAATAAATGACCATGGTGAAAACTTACCTGATTTTATTATTTGCCACAGTGGCTATTGCGTTGAATCTGAATGTCAGCGCACAGGTCACTTCCCAACCGTCTCCCCTTCAGGAGGATTCGCAGGATGTGACGATTTTCTTTCATGCCGATCAAGGCAACAAGGGTCTGATGGGGCTTAACGGTTCCCAAAAGATCTATGCGCATACCGGCGTTCTTGTAAACGGCGGCAGCGATTGGAGATATGCCCCGACTTGGGGTGATAATTCTTCCAAGTATGAGCTGACATATGTCAGCGAGAACCTGTGGAAGCTGTATATAGGCGACATCCGCACTTATTACGGGATTTCAGATCCTGCTGAGAAAGTGACGAAACTTGCCTTTGTGTTCCGTAATTCCAACGGCAGTAAGGAAGGTAAAGGTACGGGCAATACCGATATTTTCCTTGATGTGGTTGATTCCGGTTTTCAGATCTCTCTTGAATCCGGGGTGGAAAACAATCTGATCACTCCTGACAATGCCAACGTTACTTTCAAGGTCGGAGTGACCAAGACAGCCGATATTACATTGACTGTCAATGGTACATCCGTGGCTTCGGAGAAGAATGTCACCGAGCTTACGGCTGAGTATATGTTTTCAACACCCGGAAATTACGAAGTCAAGGCGGTTGCAGTGGCAGGAGATGAGAGGGTTGAAAAAACTGAAACCCTGGTATATGCCGGAGCGTCGACGGAAGCGCAGTATCCCGGCGGCACACCAAAGATGGGTCCTGTGAAAAATGCCGATGGGAGCGTGACTTTCTGTCTTGGTGCCCCCGGCAAGGAAAGCGTGATTCTTGTGGGCGCATGGGACGATTATTCCGTCAGCTATGATAACGTGATGAATTATACTGACGTCAATGGAATGCGTTACTTCTGGATAACAGTCTCCGGTCTGGATAATGACGAGATGTATGGCTATTATTTTATAGTCGACGGCACGTTGTGTGTCGGCGATCCGTATGCCCGTCTTGTTCTCGACCCATGGAATGACAAATATCTGCTTACGGATGTTTTCCCCGGACTTCCGGAGTATCCTGTAGAGAAGATCCAGAATGTGCCTCTTGCCATATATCAGGGCAGCATAAATGATTATGACTGGCAGGTGAAAGATTTTAAAGGAGTCGCCTCTTCCGATCTGATCATTTACGAATTGCTTTTCAGAGACTTCACCGGTACAGAGGGAAAGGCAGAAGGAAACGGCACCGTGAAGATGGCTATAGAGAAGATACCTTATCTGAAGACACTCGGAGTCAATGCCGTGGAGTTGTTGCCGATAATGGAGTTTAACGGAAATATCTCATGGGGCTATAATCCGAATTTTTATTTTGCACCTGACAAGGCTTACGGCACTCCCGACGATTATAAGGAATTTATAGATGCTTGTCATCAGGAGGGAATGGCAGTGATCCTTGATATGGTTTTCAACCAGAGCGATGGTTTGCACCCGTGGTATCAGATGTATCCTGTCGGGGCGAACCCGTTCTACAACCAGACAGCTCCGCATGCCTACAGCGTGTTGAACGATTGGAACCAGGGATTCCCGATGGTTCAGGAGCAGTGGGCTGATGTGCTTCGTTATTGGATGGAGGAATATAAGTTTGACGGTTTCCGGTTTGACCTCGTGAAAGGTCTTGGCGACAATGATTCTTATGCCAATACAGGAAGCTCCGCCACAGATGCCTACAATGCGTCGCGAGTGGCGCGTATGAGGGAGCTGCAGAAAGTGGTTGAATCAGTTAATCCGCATGCGTATTTTATCAATGAGAATCTCGCAGGAAGCAAAGAGGAGAACGAGATGGCGGAAACGGGCCAGTTGAACTGGGCGAACATTAATGAAGCCGGATGCCAGTTTGCAATGGGATATGATTCTGATTCAAACCTTAACAGGTTTTACGCACCCAAAGACAGCCGGACATGGGGCTCTACCGTGTCGTATCTTGAAAGCCATGATGAGCAGCGTCTTGCTTACAAGCAAAACCAGTGGGGCGTGACAGGTGTGAAAGGAAATCTGTCTGCATCCATGCAGCGTCTCGGCTCTGCGGCTGCGCAGATGATCATGGCTCCCGGGGCACATATGATCTGGCAGTTTTCAGAGTTGGGAAATGACCAGAATGCCAAAAATACAGACGGAAGCAACAATACGGATCCAAAAATCGTAAATTGGAAACTTCTGGATTCCCCGGAACGGAAAGGTCTGTATGACTGTTATGGGGAGCTTATCTCAATACGTAATGATAATCCGGAGATGTTTGGGGAAGACGCCTTGTTTGAGAACAGTTGTTCGGCTGCTGACTGGAAAACCGGAAGAAAGCTTGTATCAAAATCCGGAGATAAGGAAATATTTACTGTTATCAATCCCAATGCTTCGGGAAATATTACTGTAAATGTGGATTTTTCAAAAGATGATAATTCATCATATGCTGTTCTTTCAAAGTCGTATGGCAGCGATCCATCGTTTAACGCTTCCGAAAAGAGTGTGACCGTGGCAGCCAACTGTTACGTGGTGATTGGAAGCACCGGTATTTCATCCGGCATTGAAGCGGTTGAGACGGTTAAAGATTCTGAGATAATGGCTTATGCCGCTAATGGCATGATTGTGGTTGACAGTGCGCCGGGACAGGTTGAAATCTATAGTGCGGAAGGGAGGAAAGTCGGCACTGTTGTTAATTCCGGCGTCGTGTATGTCTCTTCAGGCATATATGTTTTGCGTTGTGGGAAAGAAGTCAAGAAAGTAATGGTAGGCAGATGACATACGGTCTGAATACTGTCAAATAAAAAAACGCGCGGTTCATATAAAAATGACTGCGCGTTTTTTTTATTTAGGTATGGTTATTTTTTCATTGTGAAATGGCGAGATGCGAGGCGGTAGCCGTCGGCAAATACTTCCACGGTATAGTCACCGGGAGTCAGGGTGGTGTTTACATCCCAATATACGCTTACGCTCAATTCTTCATTGGCATATTCCATCTGGCGGTGGGATGTGGCGGTCACAGTCTGACCGTCGATCTGAAACGATCCGTCGCCGCCAAGCAGCGCACCTTCCGGAGATAATATGCGGACAAAGAAATCCTTCATGCCCGGGGCGGCAGTGTTGTTTGGACTGACCGTGAAGCTAACACCGAGCTGTCTTGCCTTCGTAATATTTTTTTCGTTCTTTCCCTTTTTGTTGTATGCGTGCAGGGAAAGACCGGTCACATTGAGCTTTTTCGCGAGTGTCACA
>JAIDJJ010000501.1 GCA_029052265.1 Muribaculaceae bacterium | reverse complement strand
GGTTCACACATTTGCCGAAGACTCCGTTGCTTAAGACCCACTATTAATAAATTAATTATGAAAAGATAGAATTAAAAATTGTGTTATGGCATTTTTTTATTACTTTTGTGAAAATTGCAGAAATTCAGACAATGGACAATAAGACTTTAATCGATATGATGTCAAGGCGTCTTGATGTCTCCAGAGAGACGGTTGTGTCTCTGATTGAGGGGCTTTCGAAGACCGTGGGGGAGTGTGCCGCCGATCTCGACAGCATTTCTGTCCCCTCGTTCGGCACTTTTGAGCCCCGGAAAAGGCTTGAAAGGGTGGCTCTGCATCCTGCCTCAGGCAAACGGCTCCTTGTGCCGCCAAAAATTGTGTTAACATTCAAGCCGTCGGTATTGCTAAAACAGAAGACCCGAAATGAACGATAAGATAACGATGCCAAAACTTGTGGCTATGCTCGCCATCGCCACAGGGAAACAGAAAAATCTCTGTGAAGATTTTCTAAAGGAACTGTTTTCCATAGTAGAAGAGGAATTGTTGAAAGGGGAAGGGGTTCGGATCAAAGGTTTCGGTACATTTAAACTTGTAGACGTGGAGCCACGCAAAAGTGTCAATGTCGCAACCGGAGAAGAAACGTTGATTCCCGGTCATAGCAGAGTGCTTTTTGTAGCGGCAAAAGAGCTTGCAGCGCGTGTGAATCTTCCCTTCGAGGCTTTTGAGGCTGTGGAAATTGCAGATGGACTTCCCACAGATTCTATGGATGGCGATGAAATTCCGGATTGCGGATTCCCTTCCGAAGAGGGAGGCCGCACCGAAGAATTGCCGGATAATCCGGACTCGGAGACAGAGGTAAGGAATAATGAATGCGAGGAATGTGCGGAGATGGAAGAGGATGTTGATTTGACACAAGTGTCAGAATCTGAATCAGTCGAAGAATCTTCCGAAACTGTCGAAGAATCTCTTGAATCGGAACATTCTCAGGAAACTGAAGAATCTCCGGAGCCCGAACATTCTCAGGAATCCGGAGAGCCGTGCGAATGTCCTGAAATTAAAGAGGAATCTTTAGTCGGGCAGGAATGTCTGCCTGAGCATGAAGAAGGGGATAAAGAGCTTTATGAAGATAATGGAGAACATAAGGTTAAAAAGCATGGGCACAAATATGT
>JAIDJJ010000500.1 GCA_029052265.1 Muribaculaceae bacterium | reverse complement strand
TTTGTGCTCTCGTACCAGGCTCTGACTGCGGCTATCTCGCCATCGTCCCAGTTTCTTTTGATTTCTTCACTCATTGTCCGTTAAAATCTTTAACTCTTTAGTCAAGATTTTTCAAGACTAGACAGACTATATCAAACTCTCCTCCGAGGAGATAGCCGATGAAATCGCCGCCATGTCCAAGAAAGAGAACGATATGTGGTAAAAACGTGCGCTGAAATGTTAAAAACGGCCTAAAAATGAACTTTGAAGACTGCAAAGCATTGTAATTACAAAATAAAGTGCTAACTTTGCACTCAATATGACCTCCCACGCTTCCCGTAAGATTAGCGCACCCGGGGAGGTCTTCGAGTTTTATATGGACTACACAAAACGCCCACTTACCCTGCATCAGCAGGTCGAAAAATTGCAGACCCGCGGATTGCTAATTGATGACGAACAACTTGCGGAGCGTTATCTGTCTAATATCAGTTACTATCGTTTCAGGGCGTACACTTATCCATTTCAAGACAATACTAATCCGGCAACTGACCATAAATTCAAGAAAGATGACATCCATTTCTCTGACATAGTCGATTTGTATTGCTTTGACAGGAGGCTCAGATCCTTGATGTTTAATGCTATCGAGAAGATTGAAGTTGCGGTAAGGGCAAAGATTGTTCAAGCATATTCCGAAGTTACAGGAAACAGTCATTGGTTTAACGACCGTAGTCTATATAAACATAAGGAGGTTCTTGACAGAAATGGGCAGCCAACAACAGCTTATGATCTTCTGATGAAAGATATCGAAGGAGAGATTAAACGGAGTAATGAAGATTTTATCAAGCATTACTATAACAAGTATGCCAATCCACCTATGCCTCCGGCATGGATGACGCTTGAGGTTCTGTCGCTTGGCACATTAAGCAAGCTGTATCAACAGCTAAAGAAATCTCCACAGAAGAAGGCGATTGCCAAACAATTCGGACTTAATAATGACAGGGTGTTTGCAAATTGGCTCCATGCAATTGCAGTATGGCGTAACTGTTGCGCACATCATAGCCGTGTTTGGAATCGGAGGTGCATCATTAATCTTCAGATGCCGACAAATACAGATTTCCCTTTTCTTGACAAACAGACCTTAAATACGCTGCACCCGAATAAGGTATTTACTGTCCTATGCTGCATAAAATATATAAGCAATATCATCAGCCCTGATAGTGATTTGAAGCGAAATATACTTTCGATCATTGGAGATGGTGGTAATTTGTTAAACTTGCAAGAAATGGGCTTCCCTAAAAATTGGAAGTTTCTTGATGTATGGAAATGACTATTCGGAGATGAAACTTTCGCAAGAGCAACAAAGACGAATTGAAGATTGTATTGAATTTAGGTTTTATTCAAGTCTCAGATTCAGTATGATTACAGATTGGCTTCGGAATTTTGATGATAGTGAAATTGATATGGCTATATCAATTTTAGAACATATTGACTATTATCGCACTGAAGATATTTCGTCTATTATGATGAATGGTCTGGATAAGTTATTGGCAACGAAAAAGAAATTACATTTTGTTGCAGTTGGACAACCTGGAAAAAGTGGTGGGCATATACTTTATTATGTAAAAAATCTGTTTAAATATTCTCCTTATAATTAATATACTAATAGCAATTTCTATTGGAATCTTTCTGACATTGACTGTTCAAAATTAACGCAATACGATGAGCTAATTTTTGTGGATGATATCATTGGTGCAGGC
>JAIDJJ010000050.1 GCA_029052265.1 Muribaculaceae bacterium | reverse complement strand
GTTTAACCTTAACTACGTAGATTTAATTTATTACGGTTTTTCTCCTAAAAAGTAAAGGGTTTAAACAGCTTCAAATAGAGATAGTAAAGAATATCTTTCTTGATGATGTCCGTTTAAAATCCGCTATATGAAACTAAAATTCGAGCAAAAAAAGCCGGGTCGAATCCGACAGACTGTGCAACCGATAGATATTGAGATCGATGGCTCGCCTTCTACTGTGGCTGAACTCATTGATGCTACTGTCAGGAGTTGTGTCGCGAGATTTAATCTTAAAACATGCAGTGCGCCAAGTAGAGATAGAATGGATGAAGATAGTACGCATGCCCCGGTTTCAGAAAAACAGATAGAAGATTTTGCTGAAACAGGACGTGTGGCATTCGGGATAGTGTATAACGGGAAAATGGCTGATCCTGATAATGCCGTTGAGAATGCTCTTCAAAGTTACGAAGACGGTTTATTCCGGATATTTCTCAACGGCAAGCCGCTTGGAGAGTTGGAAACAAAAATAGAATTAACAGAAGGAGACTGCCTGACGGTGGTGAGGCTTACGCTGCTTGCGGGCAGGCTCTGGTAAATAAAGGGAATAATATCATGAATATAACTTGGAACGAAACTTTAACTAATCTGTGTAAAAACTATATAGATTATATCAAAAATAAATTTGAAATTGCAGATTATCTTGAGGATGATGTCAGGCTGCTTATAGAAGAATTTTTCCATTATATTGATATTGATTATACCAATGATCAATTTCAAACCGGAGTTATGGAATATGCTGCCGCTCATGGCATTGAAGACACTGCATTATTGTTTGACGGAGATCTTGAGGCAATCCCGATATTCCTTTTGGGTGAAGAATGGGCCCAGGCATGGTGTCAGTATGTGAAAGCAGAAGCTGAAAGTCCGTATACAGCGGGGTATCTTCGTCGTTCTGTAAGATCTAAAAAGATTAGTCTTCATAGCGGAAATATAGTGACGGCATTAAAAAGTTTTTTCATTCTCAAAGCTACCGGGTTTACTGCAACCGAGATTATGCAAGGGGGTAGGGATGCACAAGAGATCAAAGACATGGCATATACTCTTGAACGGACAGCATGGCTTACCGGAATGTTGAAAACTGGCAATAAGGAATGCATTGATTATCTCACCGAGGCAATGATTTCGGAAAACAATGCCAACCGGCTTTCTTATGATTTCTTCAGAGCTGTAGTGAAAAGTGGGGATAAAGAGCTCCTTGAACTTGAAGGGAAACTTTTACTTGCAGCCCGTCTTCAGGAGGGATTGCGGCAGGCGATAGTGGAGACAATGGATGAAGGTATCCCTGAAAGCTATATATATCTTTTGGATATCGTTACTAAAAACAATCTTCAGCGTTTTGCCGCAGTGAAACGGGGGCTTGCCGTCACTACGGGTCTTGATGAAGCCGAGGCTCCCGACAGGATCAATGATAAATTTATCAATCTTGTATCGACCTATCTTACTAATCGTGAAGCTGCAAAGATTGCTGTTGAAAGTAAAGATGCAATGGAAGTGTATCTTGCTCTATGGTCAATGGCTTTCTTCAATGTGGATGATTTAGAAATTCCCATAAAAAGATTGATAGCAACGGCTCCGGCTTATCGGGTGGAGGCGGCTATGCTTGTGCTTGCAACTCTACAATATCCTGAATTATGCCGAAAATTAATTTCTGATGTCATTCACACGCGATCTTCCGACCACGGGATACTTGCCGGTGCTTTCCCTTTCTATCTTGCCACTCCCAATTTTTACATAAGTTGGTATGGTGAACCTACAGCTGTCCCTTCTCTGACAGATTTTTTCAGTTCAAGGGAAGAGGCTGTCAATGATTTCCGGATTCTTGTTGATCTGCTTGACAATATGAAGGAGACCGAGATTTTTGATCCGTATGTTTTCCCTTGGAATGTTGCAAAGCTGTCAAAAGGGGATGTGGCGATGAAGCTGACGAAAATCGCATTGCTTCTTGAATCTACGGAATATGTGGATCAAGCACTTGATTATATCAATTTCATGGATACATATCAACGTGCAGGCGCGATAAAATATTTATTGCGTCGACCTTCCACCCGCAAAGAGATTGAATTTGCCGTAAAAGGAATGGCAGATCGCGGAGGAGAACCACGTGAAGCATGTTGTGCGATTGTTAAGCGTCTGCATGAAGAAGGGAAACTGACAGAAGAAGACTATATAGCAATGGAAGAGTTGCTCCGGCTTAAGGCATCCGCGATGCGTATAACCATTATTGAGATACTTTCTTCGCTTCCCGATGGTAAAGACGGTGCTGCTGTCAGTCGGCTTCTTGCTGATAAGACAGCAGACAGAATACTTGCCGCTCTTGATATCATAAAAATTTGGATAGAGCGTTGTAGCCATCAGGATGCAGTGAAAAAACTTTTGCCTGAACTCAAATCAATCTCACGTCCTACTTCCAAAGAAAAAATTCTTATAGAGAACATTCTTGAATCGTGCAATACGAATAAGGGTAGGTATAATGCCGCAAACGGTTTCGGTCTTTATAATCCCGACGACTCATTACATATTAAGGCAAAATGTCCTGAAAATTTCAGCATAGAGAAAGCACTGTCGTTTAAGAACAAGAGTAGCATCTTTTCTTTTAAAAGCAATAACAGGGCTCAAGAGATCATGCTGAAAATAATGGAGATTATAAAGGAGAATGCCGATTATGAGTTTAAAAATTCCTGGGGCGAGACTGTACGTTTGGGCAACACACCAAAATACAATCGATATGGAAGCGGATTGAAGGCACTTGCAAAACCTGAAATGTGGGAAGAATTTTATAGACGCGAAATCAATTCGCCCATGGATATGTTGCGGCTTGATATTGCGATTTCGGATTTTGAAAAATATAACTCACCGTTTTTCCCTCTGTTCAAGCGTTTGCTTGGGAAAGCGTTCCATCAGGAAAACTCTATGGATGAGTTAAAGGATCTCCCATATTACACTCAGGCGCATGAAGTATGTGATTGCCTCATAGAAGAATATGGGAATTGTCCTGAAACGTGGAGAATTTCTACGGATATTTTGGCGGTAATAGTTACTACAGTACCCACGGAGGAGATGGTCCACAGATATAATGACAGCTATTCCCGGTATAGGAATGAAGATGATCACTCTGTCTTTGGTGTATGGCCATTCAGTATGTTGTGCAATTTGCTTGTTAAAAGTTCGTCAATATGTGATGACGATCTGTTTGTTGACTCGTTTTCAGTGAGGTATGAATACTATCGCAAACTCGGTTACAAAATGTGTTTCAATCCTATCGATCCTTCTGAATATCTTCGCCTTTGGAATCTTGGACTAATCACAGACAATGAATACTGGCACGAGATGCTCGGACGCGAATCATCTCCGGGGATGGTGGGGTGGCTGACAGAACGTCTTCCCGGGGTGGAAAGGCGCTATAAATGGCAAAAACAGATACGCGAACTTAATCCTGTGGAATGTGATTTCGTCAATATGGCGGTCAATCGCATTTTGGATATAGAATTGCAACGTGGCGACACCCCCACTGTGGTGACTAAACTTGCACATAATATTAAAATCATCAAAGGCGCAGATTATCTGATCAGGATTCTTTCCGCTCTGGGGAAAGAAAAACCTAAATGTAATATTTGGTCGGTAGGCGAAAATAAGCGCGACACATTAACATGGTTGCTTCATGTCAGTTGCCCTGCTGATGAAGACACGGCTTCTGAATTGAAAAATAAAGCAGAATCCGCAGGCATTTCTGAGGAAAGGCTTGTGGAGGCGGCAATGTATTCCCCACGTTGGTTGAGTCTTGTGGAAGATGCTATCGGATGGTCCGGTCTTGAAAGCGCCGCCTATTATTTTATGGCACATACAGGAGAAAGATTGGATGAGAGTGTGAAATCGCACATATCAAGATATACATCTGTCGCTCCTGAAGATTTTGCCGATGGTGCATTTGATCCGGTATGGTTTAATGAGGTCTATAAACTTCTTGGCAAAAAGCGCTTTGAAGTGGTGTATGATGCTGCCAAATATATCTCTGAAGGAAACCGTCACACCCGTGCCCGGAAACTTTCTGACGCATCCTTAGGCATATTGAAGGCTAAAGAGGTTCAAAAAGAGATCGTAGACAAGCGCAATAAGGATCTTGTTGTGGCTTATGGACTGATCCCTCTCGGGCGAAACCGGATAAAGGATCTGCGGCAGCGTTATGAATTGCTCAATAAATTCCTGAAAGAGAGTAAACAGTTTGGATCCCAGCGACAGGCGAGTGAAGGGAGGGCTGTGAAGCTGGCTCTCGATAATCTTGCCCGTACAGCAGGATTTGGAGATTCCACCCGGCTCACATGGAGTATGGAGGCAGACCTGATCAAAGAAATTTCTGAATTTTTATCTCCAAAAGAGGTTAATGGTGTGACCGTTTACATTGAATTGCAGGAAGGTATTCCTTCTCTTGTGATAGAAAGTAAAGGGAAGCGCCTGCAAAGTATTCCATCCCGACTCAAAAAAGATAGTCATATCGTGAAATTGCGGGCGATCTATCAGCAATTAAAGGAGCAGCATGTCAGAGGACGAGCCTTGTTGGAAGATGCTATGGTCAACGGATCGGAATTTACAGGAGAAGAGGTATCCCAATTAAGTGAAAACCCGATTATATGGTCGCTTTTTTCACGTCTTGTATTGGTGGATGAGAACAATACTTTTGGATTTCCGGGCAATGACGGTCGTTCTTTGGTGGCGGCAGACGGTGTAGTGTCAGAAATATTGCCGGCTGACCGTGTGCGTATCGCTCATCCTTATGATTTTATGAATGCAGGAGTGTGGAGCGCATACCAGACTGTCTTATTTGAGCGACAGTGGAGGCAGCCGTTCAAGCAAGTGTTCCGCGAATTATATGTGCCTACTTCTGAAGAAAAAGAACAATGGAAGTCAATGCGTTATGCCGGCAATCAAATCATGCCGGCACGCACGGTAGGATTGCTCAGAAAACGGCAATGGATTGTGGATTATGAAAATGGCCTTCAGAAAGTTTGTTTCAATGGAGATGTCACAGTTGTGCTCTATGCTATGGCAGACTGGTTTTCTCCCTCAGATATTGAATCCCCCACTTTGGAATATGTTGCTTTCTATGATCGCCGTAGCTTGAAAAGCAAAAAGATCAATGACGTGAAACCTATAGTGTTTTCCGAAATCATGCGCGACGTAGACCTTGCTGTAAGTGTGGCAAATGCCGGAGGTGTGGATCCGGAGACCAGCCATTCTACAATTGAGATGCGTCGAGTGATAGTGGAACATGCCATCCCGATGTTTGGTGTAAACAATTTCGAAATATCCGGTAACTTTGTGAAGATACATGGTTCTCTGGGCAATTATAATATCCATCTCGGAAGCGGAGTGGTGCATAAGGAAGGTGGGAGTCAGATAGCAGTTTTGCCTGTCCATACTCAAGGGAGAGGTCGTATCTTCTTGCCGTTCCTTGACGAAGATCCCAAGACAGCGGAAATTATTTCTAAGGTTTTACTCTTTGCAGAAGACTCAAAGATCAAAGATCCCTCCATTCTTGATCAAATATAATTTCAAGAAAGGCGACATCAGGATCTGAGAGGATTCGATTGTCGCCTTTCTTGTTTTTATTTGATGCTTATTTCTCGGCTATGATTATTTGCGGATGTCTTTTTTGACATGCTCCTTTTTGATTTTGTAGTTTATTATGCATATCTTTGCATGAAAATCATAGAAAAACTTATGGACACATTTCTTAATGAGCGATTTGAAAAGATATTCGACGATAACTATCGCCGGATGCTGCTTCATGCTCTGAGGTTTGTTCAAGATGAAGAAGATGCCGAGGATATTGTCGCGGATGTTTTTTGTGACTTATGGAAACGGATAGATGAGGTGTGTCTGGATGGAGGCATCACCACCTATTTATACAGGGCGGTCTCCACACGTGCCTTGAATTTCCTTAGGCATCAGAATATAGCTGCCGTAAGAATAGAGGCTCTTGAAGCTATAAATGAGAAACGTATGGAATTTATGGCGAGAGAAAATATTGATGACGAGATGCATTCAAAAGAGATTGGTGATGGCATAAACGATGCGCTTTCTGAACTGCCTGAGAAATGCAGGGAGGTGTTTGTGCTAAGTTATATAAAAGGGCTTAAAAGTAAAGATATAGCAGAAGCGATGAACGTGTCGGTAAGAACAGTGGAGGCCCATACCTATAAAGCGTTGCGTCTGTTGCGTTCGCGTCTTAAGTATCTTATAAGTCTGTTTTTATGACAGCCGGGATAATTTCTTTGAAATGTCGGTAAGTAGTTTCTCTTGTGAGAGTGTTTATTAACAATAATGTAGGCAGCTGTTAAAAAAAAGATTGTTATGAAAAAAAATATATCTCCGCCCCCGGGCATGCATATACTCACCCCAATTACGGGTGATTTTCTGATTTTTATCCGGAAGTTCAAGGTTCTAAACTTCTTGTTTCAGATCGGAGCATCACTCAGTGTTTCCACACGACTATATGTTTGCTAAATTTACAGCTACTTATATGGCACAGATTCCCAATGATCTAATAATACGCTTCATTAACAATGAGTGCAGTGACGAAGAGTTGGTCACTGTCAGGAATTGGCTTGATGAGTCGGAAGAAAATGTCATCGAATTGTTCGAGACAGAGAGGGCGGCTCATCATGCCGCCTTGTTGCGCGAAGACGATGTTCAACGCAAACGCTTGGAAAAGAAATTTCATGACCGCGTCGCAATAGAGGAGCGAGACCGGAAACGGCGCAGGCGTCACAGATTTGCATTATGGACAACAGGAGCCGCCGCATCGATAGCCATAGTGTTTATCGCCGGATTTTTGTTTATGCATGTTCCCAAAGTCAAGATGAAACATATTGCCGCTACTGAAGAAAGCGTCTCTCTGTTGTTGTCCGACAGTACGCGGGTGTATCTGAATAAAAATTCAAGCCTTACTTATCCGGAAGTGTTTGCAGAAGATTCCCGGGAAGTTGAACTCAGGGGAGAAGGATATTTTGAAGTGGCACACGACAGCAAACGTCCGTTCAGGGTGGCGGGGGAATATCTAAGAGTAGAGGTTCTCGGCACACGCTTCAATTTTGAGAGCAAGGATGAGAACAGCAACAGCGTGAGCCTTCTCGAAGGTTCTGTGGCGGTGTTTACCCCCGGAGAGGGATCAGGTGTGGTGATAGAGCCGGGGCAGAAAGCGTTATATTCGGTTGATACCGGCCGTCTCACGGTGCAAAATACAAATGCTGCTGTGGATGCATCATGGCACAACAGGATAATACCGTTTCACAATGCCAGCATAAAGGAAATTATTGAAATACTAAGACAATTATATGATAGAAACATTGAACTGGACAGCAATGTGGATTTAAAAAAGACATATTCCGGAGTGACTGTATATTGTGAGGATCTTGATTCTACACTGGCACGGCTTGCAAACACCATTCCGATCCGGTTTGTAACAAAGGATGACAGAATAGTGATCTATTCCAGATAAAAAGCTGTAAGAAATTCATACAGGTAAGAGAG
>JAIDJJ010000005.1 GCA_029052265.1 Muribaculaceae bacterium | reverse complement strand
ATGACTGAATAAATATCATAAAGATGATGACAAAGACCTCAAAGACAAGACAAAATAAATTTTAAACAGTTTCTAAACAACTTCAATGATTGAAAAATGATATAACCTAACAAATAATCAGTAAATATTTATGAAAACAATGTTTTGGGGATTAGCGCTTTTAGCAATGACTGCAAGCGCATGCGGATCGTCGGAAAAGACTGCCGCCACTGTCACAGTCAAAGATCATTTCAAGAATGATTTCTTGATTGGTGCCGCTATACCTGTTAACCATGTGAATGGGCTTGATCAAAAGGCGGATTCAGTTGTGAGCCTCCATTTCAATTCGGTCGTGGCGGAAAATTGTATGAAATGTGAAAAAATTCATCCTGAAGCCGACCGGTATTTCTGGGACGATGCTGATGCGTTTGTAAAATATGGAGAAGAGAGGGATATGGCTGTGATAGGGCACTGCCTTGTCTGGCATTCTCAGCTCGCTCCCTGGTTTCCATATGATGAAAATGGAAAATATGTAAGCGCTGAGGTGTTTAAGGAGCGTCTGAGAGATCATATCCACACTATTGTGGGCCGCTATAAGGGACGGATACATGGTTGGGATGTGGTAAACGAAGCAATAGAAGATGACGGCAGTTATCGTCATACACCATTTTATGACATCCTTGGCGAGGAGTTCATTCCACTTGCGTTTCAATATGCACATGAAGCAGATCCGGATGCCGAGCTGTATCTTAACGATTTTTCGATGGCTATTCCGGCAAAACGCGAGGCATACGTACGCATTATCGGGGAATTGAAAAATCGCGGACTTCGCATAGACGGTATGGGTATGCAGAGTCATATAGGTATTGACTATCCTGATATGGAGGAATATGAAAAGACTATTGTCGCTCTCGGAAATGCCGGTGTGTCGGTGATGGTGACAGAACTTGACATGACCGCTCTCCCCACAGTCAATTTCGGAGCCAATGTTGATGACAATGTCAATTTCAACGAAAATAAGAATCCTTATCCCGATTCTCTTCCTGATGAAGTCTCCAAGGAATGGAACGACCGTATGGCGAGTGTGTTCCGGCTTTATAAGAAACATTCCGACCTTATTTCAAGAGTGACTTTCTGGGGCACTCACGACGGTATGTCATGGCGTAACGACTGGCCTATGCACGGACGCACCGACTATCCTCTTCTTTTTGACCGCAACTATGAAATGAAACCGTTTATGGTCAAGGAGCTTGCTGAGGAGGAAACTGAGAAATAATTTAAATGTGATCTGAAATATAATAAGATATGGCTTCAATAAAAACTGCGAAACGTTATCTGTTCCCTGCCGATTATATGGCGGACCCGAGCGTGCATGTGTTTAACGGGAAAATATACATATATCCTTCTCACGACATAGAGCTTGACAATGTCGAGAACGACAATGGCGACTGTTATGTGATGGAAGATATGCACGTGCTTTCTATCGACGGCGATCCCATGACCGGGAAAGTGACTGACCACGGCAAAGCTTTCGACATGAAAGATGTGCCTTGGGCAGGACGTCAGCTTTGGGACTGTGACTGCGCTGAAAAAGATGGAAAGTATTATCTGTATTTTCCGTTGAAGGATAAGAACGATATTTTCCGGATAGGCGTGGCGGTTGCAGATTCTCCTGTAGGCCCGTTTATTGCCGACCCGGATCCTATCCGGGGAAGCTATTCTATGGATATATGTGTGCTAAAGGAGGGTGAAGACTATTTTCTATACTTCGGGGGACTGTGGGGCGGACAGCTTCAGCGTTATCGGGACAACAAGGCGCTCGAATCGGCAGAACTTCCGGAAGGTGAAGAACCGTCGCTCCCGAGCCGGTGTGTCAGGCTGAGCAAAGACATGCATCAGTTTGCCGAAGAGCCCCGTCCGGTGCAGGTGGTGGATGAAGAGGGAAATCCTTTGAAGGCTAATGATCCCCACCGTTTCTTTGAGGCATCATGGGTGCACAAGTACAACGGGAAATACTATTTCTCTTACTCCACAGGCGACAGCCATCTTCTCTGTTATGCCGTAGGCGACAACCCTTACGGTCCGTTTGTCTATAAGGGGGTGATACTGACCCCTGTGGTGGGATGGACCACTCATCATTCCATCGTGGAATATGAAGGGAAATGGTATCTTTTCCATCATGACAGTGTCCCTTCAGGTGGCAAATCATGGTTGAGAAGTCTTAAAGTGTGTGAACTGACATACGACAAAGATGGAAATATCCTGACTATAGACGGAGCAAACTGATCAAGAATTGACTTTTTGACGGAGATCATGCCGGCAAGATTAAAATTTCAGAAATATTGTTTCCTGCCTCTGAATTAAGAGGATATGAAGATGAAGGGATGTTGTGTCAGGAGCTGTCTGATACAGCATCCTTTTAATTAAGGTAAGAAATAGTTTTTGAGGTTGTTTTGAGACAGATTGAAGGAGTTATGGGGGACAATAACGACTGAAGCCTTAACCAAAAAGACTTCTTAGAAACTGTTTAAATTTATTTGTCGAAGGAATTGAGAGGATTTGTCGAGCAGATTTTTGATATTTATGATG
>JAIDJJ010000499.1 GCA_029052265.1 Muribaculaceae bacterium | reverse complement strand
ATGCGGACAAATACGCACACCGATAGAAAAACTTGAGGCAGGCGATATTGGTGCGGCTGTAAAACTGAAAGACGTCCGTACCGGCAATACCCTTGACACCAAAGGTTGTGAATATCAGTTTGATTTCATAAAATATCCGCAACCAAAATACATCCGTGCCATCCGCCCTGTGACCGAGAGTGATGCTGAAAAGCTTATGAGCATTCTCACCCGCATGCATGAAGAGGATCCCACATGGATAGTGGAACAGAGCAAGGAACTTAAACAGACCCTTATTAAAGGTCAGGGTGAATTTCATTTGCGCACTCTCAAATGGAGAATCGAAAACAACGAGAAACTCCCGATCGAATTTTCTGACCAGAAAATTCCTTATCGTGAAACTATCACAAAAGCCGCACGCGCTGACTACCGCCACAAAAAACAATCAGGCGGATCCGGTCAATTCGGTGAAGTTCATCTGATAATTGAGCCATATACAGAAGGTATGCCTGAACCGGATTCTTTCAAATTCGGCAATCAGGAATTTAAAATGAATGTACGCGACAAGCAGGAAATTCCTCTTGAATGGGGAGGCAAGCTTGTGGTCTACAACTGTATCGTCGGCGGAGCTATCGACGCAAGGTTTATTCCTGCCATTGTTAAGGGTCTGATGGATCGAATGGAACAAGGTCCGTTGACCGGCTCTTATGCCCGCGACGTAAGAGTGATGATATACGATGGAAAGATGCATCCCGTTGACTCAAATGAAATCTCTTTCCGTCTTGCCGGCAGAAACGCCTTCTCCCAGGCATTCAAGAACGCAAATCCGAAAATCCTTGAACCGATATATGATGTCGAGGTGCTGACCCCCGGCGACACTATGGGTGATGTAATGAGCGACCTTCAGGGACGACGTGCAATCATAATGGGAATGGAATCTGACAATGGCATCGAAAAGCTGAATGCAAAAGTGCCGTTGAAAGAGATGTCTTCCTATTCAACCTCCCTGAGCTCCATTACCGGTGGAAGAAGCTCCTTCACAATGCAGTTCTCCTCATACGAACTTGTTCCGGGAGATGTGCAGGACAAGCTCCTCAAAGAATATGCCGAAACCCAGGAAGAAGATTGACACCTGTTATCTTTAAATATGTTCAATAAAAAAACTGTTGCCGTTAACGGCAACAGTTTTTTTATTGAACATATTTAACT
>JAIDJJ010000498.1:3524-4862 GCA_029052265.1 Muribaculaceae bacterium | reverse complement strand
GGTTCTATCTGCGGCGCTTTATACATTCTCTTCTCCGTTTTTCTGACCCCATTACCAAGCGCAATCCTTGCTATAGGAGCAAGGATGATGATTTCCGGAGCATATCACGAAGACGGTCTGGCAGACTTCTTCGACGGCTTTGGCGGGGGAACAAGCAAAGAGAAGATTCTCAGTATCATGAAAGATTCCCACATAGGCACATATGGTGTGATCGCATTAATAATGACAACACTATTAATGATTTCTCTTCTATCATCACTCACACCGTTATATGGAGCACTGATGATCATATCTGCTGATTCTTGGTCAAAGTTCTGTGCAGGCAGGATTCTATCTTTTCTGCCATACGCAAGAGAAAACAATTCTTCCAAAAACATGGCTGCATATCCAAAGCCTGATATTAAAGCCTTTTGCATAGCTCTAATTTGTGGTATATTGCCAATGTCAATTATCCTATGCATATATCCCATGTTAGCTATATGTCTTTCCGCAGGAATAACAGCTTCCTTTTTGATAACCTTCTTTTTAATTCACATAATGAAAAAAAGAATTGGAGGATATACAGGAGACTGTTGTGGCGCGACTTATATAATTACAGAACTAACATTCTGTCTGTTTTTCATTATATCATATTTTTCCACTATATGAAAGTAACACTTATCCGACATACCACTCCCGATGTGCCAAAAGGAATTTTTTATGGCAAAACGGATGTCGGTGTGATATCCTCTTTTGAGGAAGAAGCAACAATAGTAAAATCTTCGTTATCTCATAAATGTTTTGACAGTGTCTTTTCCAGTCCCAGATCAAGGTGCCTGAAACTTGCCCATTTCTGTGGATATCCTCACGCCATAATAGACAAAGATTTGGCTGAGATGGACTTTGGAGAATGGGAAATGAAACGCTTTGATGAAATTACAGATCAGAAACTTGAAGATTACTTTAAAGATTGGAAAAACACTGTCCCTCCCGGCGGAGAGTCTTTCATGAACCATAACCATAGGGTAAAACGATTCATTAATTCATGCTTTGAGAAAGGCTTGGAGTCCATTTTAGTTTTTACACATGGAGGGACAATAATGCATTTCAAAATATTATGTGGCATGATCAACGACTCAAGACCATTTGACCATATACCTCTATTTGGAGGAATTGTGGAAACTGAAATCAATCATCCAGTTGAATAATACATTGAAGTTGTTTCCACTTTTTTACGGAGATTGATTTTCTTATGGCTTTTTACATTAAAAAGAAATCTTGAAAAGAAAAAGTTTAAACAACTTCATTAAATAATATCTACCCACCACTTACGAATGAAAAAACTTCACAACATAATGA
>JAIDJJ010000498.1:0-3514 GCA_029052265.1 Muribaculaceae bacterium | reverse complement strand
ACATAATGATTGCCGGTACAGGAAGCGATGTCGGCAAAAGTGTAATAGCCACCGCCCTTTGTAGAATTTTTCTTCAGGACGGATATTCTCCCGCACCATTTAAAGCACAAAATATGGCATTAAATTCTTATGTGACTCCGGATGGACTTGAAATCGGGAGAGCACAGGCAGTGCAGGCAGAGGCATGCAAAATTCCATGTTCTTGTGAAATGAATCCATTGTTGCTTAAACCAAATTCGGAACATTCCTCTCAGGTAGTGTTACTTGGGAAACCGATAGGTAATCGTAAAGCGTGTGATTTTTTTTCTTCTGAAGGACGTTTGGCACTTCGGGAAAATATTAACAAAGCTTTCAAAAAACTTGAAGGAAAATTCAATCCTATAGTTATGGAGGGAGCAGGAAGCATCGCGGAACTGAATCTTACCGAAAGCGACCTCGTAAACATGCCGATGGCACGCTACGCCGATGCGGATGTGATTTTAATAGCCGACATTGACAGGGGAGGGGTATTTGCTTCAGCCTATGGAAGTATAAAGCTTCAAAAACCGGAAGATCAGAAAAGGATAAAAGGTATTATTATAAATAAATTCAGAGGAGATTTATCCCTTTTTGAAAACGGCAAAAAAATCATCGAGGAGATCTGTGGTGTGCCTGTACTCGGGGTAGTCCCATATTTTTCCGAGATCAATATCGAAGAAGAGGATTCGGTTTCCCTCAAGAAAAAGAATACAAATTCCGACATCAAAAAAATCAATATAGGAATAGTGAAATTAAAACACCTGTCTAATTTCACCGATTTTGACAGATTGGAATCCGATGAAAGAGTCTGCGTCTTTTATACAGACGATCCATCAGAACTTATAAAATCCGATATAATAATAATTCCCGGCACCAAATCTACAATCGCAGATCTGATAGATATAAAAAATAATGGAATTGCAGAAACAATTATTCGAGCATACAAAAGAGGAAAAACAGTATGGGGAATATGCGGAGGATATCAAATGATGGGAGAAGCCATATCTGACCCTGCCGGTATTGAAGGGAAAAGAATCACCGTTTCCGGGCTCGGACTGCTCCCGGTCACTACAATATTGAAGGAAAACAAACAGACCCAACAGGTCAAATCGATATTCCTGCCTACAGGCGATCCGATAGAAGGCTATGAAATTCATAACGGCAACACCGCATTGCCATCTGAAATAAATCATGTAAATGATATCGGCGGAGAGCATGAAGGTGTACTACTCAATGAAAAATGTCTTGGCACATATATGCATGGGATTTTAGACAACAAAACTGTCATCGAATATCTCCTGTCTACCTCCGGCAAAGTAAATGAAATGGCTGAAAAGGCTGAAATAAGTTATGCCGATTACAAAGACCGCCAATATGATCTATTGGCAGCTCATGTAAGAAAATATGTAAATATTGCTCATATATATAAAATCCTAAGTAATGATTGACGGACACGGCGATGACATATACGGCAGGGATATTGCAATAAAATCTAATTTCAGCACCAATATATTTTGCAAAAGAGTAACAGGACTGGAGACTCACCTGCAAACTAAAATCGGACTGATATACAACTATCCGCCCCCGGATGCAAAACCATTGAGAGAGAGGATAGCCTTCAAAGAAAATATCAACGACGATTCTATTTTGGTAACATCGGGAGCTGTGGATGCCATATATCTTATAGCAATGGCATTTCATGGACATTCCGCAATTTTGTCGCCAACATTCAGTGAGTATGAAGATGCGTGCAAAAGGCATGCTCACAAAATAAGCTATTTTCAGGAGTTGGATGATATTGAATCTGATGCCACCTCTGTATGGATCTGTAATCCCAACAATCCTGACGGAAGAGTCTTTTCTACAAACGATCTCGAAAAACTCCTGTCGTCAAACCCTAATCGACTCATTATTGTGGATCAGGCTTACGAAGATTACACCCCTAATACTTTATTTGAATCACATAAAGTATTGGAATACCCTAATCTTATTATTCTTAAATCTCTCACCAAAAAATTTTCTCTTCCCGGGTTAAGAGTCGGGTATCTCATTGCGAATCCGTCAGTGACAAATATCATAAAAACAAAAATGATGCCTTGGTCGGTAAATGCCCTTGCTATAGAAGCTGCCCTATATTGTCTTGATCATGAGGATGACTTTAAGATCAACATGGCGTTTTTGATAAAAGAGAAAGAACGGCTATCGCATAAACTGGAAGAATTAGGAATACAATCATTCCCCTCGGACACTAATTTCCTGCTTTGCCAACTTCCCCGGGGCACATCAAATGAACTGAAGGAATACCTATTAAGCCAACATGGCATTTTAATACGAGATGCTTCAAACTTTAATGGTCTGACTCCTCTTCACTTTCGGGTCGCAGTGCAAACCAGACAAGAGAATGACAACCTTATATCGGGAATAAAATCATGGCTACTACAATTCTAAAGATGATATCCGCGTGCATCGGATGGATATGTGACCGTATCTTCGGAGACCCATCATATCTTCCACACCCCGTTGTCGGGTTTGGAAAATCTATTGCATTCTTCGAAAAAAAATTCAATAATGGGACTCGAAGGAAATCAAAAGGCGCTTTATCTGCAATTTTTCTGATATGTGCCACATTCTTAACTGCTGCCATATTGATACATTATCTTTCTCCGTATCCTTTGGTTTACTCTATCATATCATCAATTATCGTCTTTTTCTGCCTTGCAGGTAAAACACTTGAAAAGGAAGTCTTAGACACATTTAAAGCTTGTGAGAAATCGTTGGAAGACGGGAGGAAACAAGTTGCACGGATCGTCGGACGTGACACAAATGAATTATCGGAACAAGAAATTAAAGCAGCTGCACTCGAAACATTATCAGAAAATTTATCAGACGGAGTCATAGCCCCACTTTTTTGGTATGCCATTCTTGGTGTCCCAGGGATTTTAACATACAAAATGATCAACACCCTTGATTCAATGATAGGGTATAGAAACGAACGGTATCATCAATTCGGCATGATTGCTGCCAAAATTGATGACTGCGCTAATTATATTCCTGCACGCATCACTGCGATCATTATGCTCACTGTCAGTTTAAGGCTTGATCTGCTCCCATTTGTCAGAAAATATGGCAGATGTCATTTAAGTCCAAACTCAGGATACCCGGAGGCTGCGCTTGCAGGAATACTCAATTGTCGGTTCGGCGGTCCCCATTATTATTTTGGTAAAAACGTTTATAAACCCTATATTGGCAACCATGAAAAAACTTTTGACTTCAATGATGTTAGAAAAGCTGTATCAATAAACCGCAAAAGCGAATTGTTTATGCTTTTTCTGACATTGGGGTTAATCTATGCAATCAGTTATATCTAAAGAATTGAGTTACAATGTCGGATAGCTCACCTACAGTTGATGCCAATTTACCTTGAAATAAATAACCGTTGTCTTTAATTATGACAACATATTCATTGTCAAGGCTATCATCAACACCTATGCCATTC
>JAIDJJ010000497.1 GCA_029052265.1 Muribaculaceae bacterium | reverse complement strand
TCGGTATGCTCCTTTCAGCAAGTGACAAAATCCACTCCAAGGATGCGACCCCTACGACCCCGAAATTTTAAGGAACGAGCTCTAAACCACTTCAATTATTCAAAAAAATATCCCGCAACCATCTCAAACATTTTATGCAATCTTGAACCGCTATTGAAAATCTTTTCGTAAATTTGCAACATATCTCATGAAAAAAGGTTTTCTACATATCTCATTGCTCGGGATGTTTGTTTTCTCTGTCTCTTGCCGCCCCCACAATAAAAATGGGGCTGCCGGGAATGAAGAAAAACACCCCGACACACTTCATGTCGCCACACTTTACGGACCCACATCTTACTTCAACTACCGCGGTCAGGAAATGGGGTTTGATTATGAAAATGTAAAACGCTTCGCCGCCGATGCGGGATATATACTTGACCTGAAAGTGGCTCCAAACCTTCATTCATTGATTAATATGGTGGCTGCAGGGGAGATAGAACTTGCCGCCTACCCTATCCCCGTGATTGAAGAATATAACCGCATGGTAAGACATTGCGGTAAGAAAGAGGTGACTTGGCAAGTGCTGGTGCAACCTGCCGGGAAAAACAGGATCACGGACGTCACTCAACTTGTGGGGAAAACAATATATGTGGAACAGGATTCAAAATACCACTACAGGCTGCTCAATCTCGACCGTGAGCTCGGAGGAGGAATCAACATAATTCCCATCAATAAGGATTCGCTCATTACTGAAGACCTTATACGAATGGTAGACCTCGGAGAAATACCTCTTACCGTGGTGGATTCAGACATTGCGCGACTAAACAAGTCATACTACCCACGACTTGACATAGGCATGAAAATAAGTCTGGAACAATACTCTTCATGGGCGGTAGGCAATCAATTCGACTCACTCGCAAACAAGATTGACTCATGGGGCAAGCGCAAAGAAAACACCGACATGATGCGGGATATATACAAGAAGTATTTTGAAAGCAGTAAAAATCCGGCACCATACGAAGACCCGGCATCCTCATTAGGACTTAAGATGAAAAAAGGAGGGAGGATATCAATATACGACGATATTTTCAAAAGGCACGCGAAGATCACAGGATATGACTGGCGACTGCTTGCATCAATTGCCTTCAACGAGTCGACGTTCAACAACGACACTGTCTCTTGGGCAGGCGCGTGCGGTCTTATGCAGCTTATGCCCTCAACAGCAAAGTCGCTTGGGGTGGAACCGGAAACCCTGTATGATCCGGAAAGCAATATCCTCGCCGCCGCAAAACTGCTGCAAAGCCTTGACGACGCACTTATTTCGCATGTGAAGGATAAGGATGAACGCATGAGATTCGTGATCGCATCTTACAACTGCGGGCTGGGGCATATTTACGATGCCATCGCACTTGCCGACAAGTATGGACTTGACAGCCGCAAATGGCTCGGGAATGTAAGTGAAGCGGCAATAATGAAGTCAAGACCGCAATACTACAACGATCCTGTAGTGAAAAACGGATACTTCAGAGGATGGGAGACAACGGAATTTGTCGACAAAGTGATAAGCGTGTACAACTACTACTCTTTGCAGACAAAATGAACCCTTTGTCGGGATAAAGTGTTTAACATAAAAATTCCATTACAAACTATAAAATCCAATTCTAAACTACATATGAAAAAGAACCACATCACCGTCGGCGCAATCCTTCTTGTCGCGGCAACTTTACCACTGCAATCTTGCATCGGCAGTTTCTCTCTCACCAACAAAGTGCTTTCCTGGAATAATCAGGTCGGTTCAAAATTTGTTAATGAACTGGTTTTTTTCGCATTCTGGGTACTGCCGGTATACGAGGTGACTTCTGTCGCCGATTTGCTTATCCTGAACTCCATTGAGTTTTGGAGCGGGAATAATCCGGTAGAAGCTTCAACCAAGGTGATCGACACTGACCAAGGGAAATATTACATTGCCTGCGACGGCAAAGGGTATGACATAACCGCCCCGAACGGTGACGTTGTCAGGCTCGACTTCGAAGAAGATTCCCAGACATGGTCTGTAAGCGTCAACGATGAGGAATCCTATCCTTTCATGACCATGATTGACGACAACCATGTCAAAATGGTAACTCCGGAAGGTGATTTCAGAACTGTAGAGCTTTCAGCCAGAGGAGTGATGGCATATTCTGCGGAGACCGGCGCCAATGAGATGAGGATGCTCTGATAGCCGGGGCATGCAATATATTTCTCTTGATGACGTTTTAAAATCAAGATTACCTCACGCATTTGTGCAATGCTTGACCATTGATAGTCATCACATAAGCGTCTGACAAAAAATGGGCATACACCCCTTTGAAAATATTTGCAAAAAAATTTTCAATACGGTTAATCAATTTTCACTTTTAATTGTTAAATCTCTTGAAGAGGATTCGTTTCATAAAAACTCTTCTTCAGCAAAACATAAATTCAAATAATCAAAAATAAATATTCTCAAAAATGAAAGCAATTCACGTAATCAGCGCTGTGATCGGCGGCGCAATCGCCGGAGCGGCAGTAGGTCTTCTCGTTGCGCCTGAAAAAGGTGACGATACTCGCAAGAAGATCATGAAAGTTCTCAAAGAAAAAGGTATCAGCCTTAAAAAATCAAAAATGGAGGAACTTGTTGACGAAATCGAGGATCATATCGAAAACGCCATCTGACCTATACCGTTTCCTTCTTATACAGACTAATAAAGATTAACAATCAAACTAATAGAAACAAAGATATGAAATCACTCAATATTCTTTATGCTTTCCTTGGCGGCGCTATCGTAGGCTGCGGCGCAGCACTCCTCCTCGCTCCTGAAAAAGGTGCTGACGTTCGTGCCAAGATATGCTCTATTCTCAAGAAAAAAGGCATCAAGATCAGCGATGACGAAGTTGACGCTCTTGTAGCTGAGCTCGCTGGAGCTGAAGAATGATCATTTTTCAGAAAATATATTGAATCGAGGGAGTGGAATCCACTCCCTCTTTTTTAGAAGTTGTTTAAATTTTTTCTTTTCCGATATTTAAATGAAGTTGTTTCGACTTTTTCTTTTTCAAGATTTCATCAGATTATCGAGGCAATTTCGAAACTTAAAGGGGGAGTTTAGCAGGCTAAATCCCAATGAAAGGCTCGGAAGCGACCGAAAATCTGACAGAATCTTGAGAAAAGTGTTTTTTATGGTAAAAAACAATACCAATTTCATTCTCCGCAAAAAAGTGGAAACGACTTCAATACATGGGCTCTTATATTCCAACTTTTACAGCCATTCACATAGAAAAAAATAGACATCTTCTTAGTAACCTAAGCTTATGAAGTCAAAAATCACAGACGAAATTAAAGAAATATTCTCCCAGGGTATGAATTGGGCGAAGCTTGAAGTGGAATACGTTAAACTTACAGCTGCCGAAAAGATCATAATCCTGATGAGCACACTTATACTCGGGGGCATCTGCATGATTCTTATGCTTCCGTTGCTGATCATGCTTCTCTTTGCCTTGGTCGGCGTATTCCGAATGTTCATGTCGCCGGCATTGGCATACCTCTGCGTAGGTGGGATCGTGGCAGTGGTGATGCTTTTGGTTTTCTTCTTTAGAAAAGTGCTCATCGTTACTCCTGTGGCAAGATTCATCACCCGTCTTTTCCTTGAAAAAAATCATAACTCTGAATCATGATTGACATGAATGAAATACAGAAAAGCAAAGAGGCAGCAAAAAACATAACAAAGCCTGTCTCTAAATTCAAAGGATATACTCTTGAGGAGATACGCTATCAACGTGCTCTCGTGACTTTGCAGAAAGAATTTTGCAAAAATAAATTAAACCGCAACTTAAGAAACCTGAACAAAAGCAATCCATTCTCCTCGGCAGCCTCTCCATCCGGCTCTATTCCAGGCAAATTAGGATTGCTCGCCGGAAAACTTCTCACAGGTCTTAATTATATTGACTATGCAATGATCGGATTTTCAATGTTCGGGACTATACGTAAAGTCTTGTCACTTTTTCACCGGAAAAAGAAATAATGTTAACATAAGTTAATTTAAGCATTCTCTTTAAACATTTTGGCTTTTTTTGCGTCTTAAAGATATAGGTAATTGTCGCTGACATTGCCAATAAAATAATAAAACAATGCTATCGCGACAAAACGGAGTCAAGGTTGAGGCCTTTGCTCCGTTTTTCTTTCCAATTTAGCTATTTTATTATACAATACAATATGCTTACATTGATTGCGGAATCCAAAACAATGAGCTGTAGGGAAAGAGCTGTCTCTCCTGATCGATTGTCATGCCACACCCCGGTCTTCGAGACTGAAGCCTCCGAAATTATTGAATATCTTTCTTCGGCAACCACCGATGAACTTGCCATTAGGATATCCATAAGTCATGCACTGGCGGCAAAAGCCGCCAGAATGATATATGAATTTCCCAACAAATCTACCGGATTGGAAGCTGTTTCTGCCTTTACCGGCGAGGTGTTCAGGGGAATTGATATCTCTACCGTCTCTGAAACAGCCAAAACGTTCGCGGCTTCACACATGATGATTATATCCTCTCTTTACGGACTGCTGCACACTGACGATATTGTCAAACCCTACCGCCTTGACTTCAATGCCCCATGTGCACCGGATGGAGAAAAACTGTCAAAGTTTTGGAAAGCTAAACTCTCTGCTGCGCTTCTCTCCCATCTCAAGGATACCGGAGAAAAGGAAGTGCTTGACCTCCTGCCTGCCGAAGCAGCGAAATGTATCGACTGTAAAATTATTAAGACTTTCGCAAAATTGATGAAAGTATATTTCAAGACTATCGACAACAACGGAAACCTCAAGACTCCGCATTCCGGCAAATTGAAAGAGATGCGTGGCAAAATGG
>JAIDJJ010000496.1 GCA_029052265.1 Muribaculaceae bacterium | reverse complement strand
CACCCTCTGTTTGACATGATTAACCTCCCCGGGCTTCTCCATTGAAACTCCTGGTTGCTTTAGCTTTATTTTTTAGTTTTAAGTTGATGGCAGCTTTATCGGAAAAGGATATACCGGAAAGCACCTGCATCGGCTGATGATTCTCCATGACCTCGACGGCGCCCACATCCTCATGGCTTATGCCGTTTGTGGCTATACCATACTTGCCTCCGAGCAGGTCAGATCCTTCAATATAAAACTTGTTGATATCCTCCCCCTGGTACTTTATTTTGCCTGATTTTTCCACATCAATACCCGGCATTCGTTTAAGCACGTCACCGATGGAACGGTCCTGTGTATGCGCAAATGCACTGACACCGTAGGTGATTGTATCACCTTGCTCCCTTATGCGGTCAGCCTTTACAGCCACTTCCTTGAGCAGGGTTGCCCCATGTTCAAGGTATATCTTCAAAGGAAAAGAAACGCTGTCAAGAGGTATTGTTTTCTTTGCAAAGCTCATCATTGAGACTTCCAGTCTACAACCTTCTACAGACGGCAATGTCATAGCGAAACCACCGTCACCTTTCGATGAGGCATATTTCTTTATCTTGCCGTCCGCACCTTTGATAATGACGGAGGCTCCCGACAACGGTTCGTTGTTTTCCTTGTCAATAACCGTACCTGATACGTTTATTTGTGACATGGCAATGCAGGCAATAAGCAAACAAAACAGAGATGTGAAAAGACGTTTCATAAGTCGTGGGGATAATCAGTTTCTTCTTTATCGCGATGTTGCTCTTTTTTCCCGGTATTTTTAGGTTGGGCATCCTTACCTCCAAACATCGCAGCCATTTTTGCACCGAAGTTGGAATTGGCATATTTCCACCAGCTGTTGAAAAATTTGTCGCGCGTGACATTCCTGACTCCTCGTTTCTCTCTGTAACATAAAAAGCCTACCTCCGAGATACTGGTTTGCATCAAACCATTGGCAATGAAGTGAAATTCTCTGTGGTTGTCTGAAGCTTCGAGTATCAGCCCCGGAAGCCCGCATAGTTTCCAGGGACCGTCCTGAACAGGTATCTCCGGCGTGAACCATGCCGTCCATCGGCGACCACGGTAATCGGCAGTAGCTTTGAAACACTGATAGCCGATTATTTCTTTCGATTCATCGGATATTTCCCATTCCGGTTTTTCCCACTCCTCTTCATAGCGCCAGTCCTGCATCTCGAAATATGCAGTTTCCGTAACCTTACCTTCGGGATAATTCTTGTAAATGAAACTACCGTAACGTCCGCTACGTTCAAGCGCCGTCCTGTCATGCTCTTTGGGATCTTTCTCAAACGATGCCGCCTCCATTTGAAAATATAGTCCCGGATTATTGTGCATCAGAGAGTCCCGGTAAAATCTTGGTATGGAGCAATATCGCGACATTCCATTTCCAATACGGAGCATTGTCTCTTCTTTGAAATAATCAGTTTCGCGTTTGGTAGTATCAGTGACTTCGGTGCGAGTATAATGCACTTCAAGTATGGCGGGTTCCGTGTCTCTCACCCAGTTTTCAGCGTTCATTAGAGCTGCTGCCGATGCTAAAAGCATGTATGTCAATATCCTTTTCATATCTTCATTATTTATGAATATAGTCCTTTTCTATACCAATACGATAACGTTTAGGTTTATCCGGAGAAGAATCGACTTTAATCCCGAATTCAACAGTGATCACACCTCCGTCAAGTGTCTTAAGATATTTAAATAGTTTT
>JAIDJJ010000495.1 GCA_029052265.1 Muribaculaceae bacterium | reverse complement strand
TATCTCTTCAAACTCTTGAGGACAACGGAAACGGAAGCTGAGGTTTTCAAGTTCTGTCTTGACATGATAAAGCCCCAGACGGTTGGCGAGTGGGGCATAGAAATAGTCGGTTTCTCCGGCAATCTTCATCTGTTTGTCAGGGCGCATCGATGACAGTGTGCGCATATTGTGAAGACGGTCGGCAAGCTTTATCATGATCGGACGTATGTCGCGCTGCATGGCGTTGAGCATCTGCTTGAAGTTGTCTACTTGCTTGCTCATGTCGTAGTTCTTCTTTTCCTTCTTTGTCAGCACATTGACAAGAAACGCCACGTCATCGCCGAAACGCGACTGTATCTCTTCGAGGGGATGCGGGGTGTCTTCCACCACGTCATGAAGGAATGCGGCGATCACTGAGTTGACGTCAAGGTGAAGTTCTTCGGCAGCGATAGATGCCACGGCTATGGGGTGCAGGATGTATGGTTCGCCGGTTTTTCTGACCTGCGGCGCGTGCGCCTCCCTTGCGAGTTCAAAAGCGTCGCGCAATCTTATAAGGTCGGCGTCGGCTGTTCTGGGCGTCATCACGTCTATCACGTGTTGTGCACGCTCTTCAATAATCTTGTCATAGTCCATATCCATAGCCATCAAATCTTGGGGTAGCAATAATTCGGCAAATATAACGATTCCTCCTCAAATTTACAATAGCATCCCACCAATATTACCGAAAACGGTCACATTTCAATCCTCAACAACTTATCATAATCCCACAACGACCGATGCAGTGCGTTCTCCCCACCCGGTGTTCTCCGACAAATGTGCTATATACACCATTTTACGTTCATCCTATAAAAATATTTTAATTTCCAAATTAATTTTAAATATTTTATTCATTTTAACATTTTTATATACATATTTTTTTACAATCAAAACACGAATGTATATATTTGCAACATTATTAACCATAAAAACTCAACTGTCATGAAACGCTTATCTGCTATCCTGATGCTGATGTTATGCTTTGTCTTTTCCATGAGTGCGGAAACAAAATTTATTGAACAACCTCTGAGAGTCCAAAGATTTGAAGGAGGTTTGAAGTTTGGATTAGGTGTGCCTTTCGCCGCGCCACAAGGATGGAAACCGGATTTCAATTTCGGAGAACTCGGACTTGAGTTAAGATATAACTTCAAAGACACACCGTGGGATGCCGGAATACTGTTCATGTTGCAAGATCACCACTGGAAAATGGAGGATGGAGAAGGATACTCCGGAGGAAACTGCAATGCGATGTTGCTCGGAGATTACAACTTCCGTCAAGGCAGGAAGATCAATCCTTATGCCGGATTTGCCATCGGCTGGGATATCAACGACAGTCAATTAGTGGCTGCCCCAAGAATCGGGGTAGAGATATTTCACCATATAAGAATAGAATCCACATTTTATCTCAGTTCCCATTATGCAAGCATGTTTATGATCTCTGCAGGATTTGCCATAGGTGGCAGACCCCGCACCATGAAGTAAGGATTGTCAGATATCATCCGAATATCTTGGCGAGGAGGATGACTGCGATAAGAACCGGGGCGATATATTTCACAATGAATATTATCGCCGGGATAAATGTGCCCGACAAAGTGCCGTGGTTGGAAAGCTCCTTGCTGAAAAACTGCTTCGGAGCAAACCATCCGAGATATATACACGTCAATATGGCAACTGTCGGGAGCATATAGTTGGTAGCCACGGTGTCAAGGAAATCAAAAAGGTTCATGCCGGCTATCTTGAAACCGGCAAGCACCCCCTGTGAAAGCGAACATAAAGTACTCAACACAGTCAAAGGCAACATCACCCAGACACATGCTTTAGTTCTTGACAGCCCGAAACGGTCTTGCATGAACGCTATCGACACCTCTGCAAGAGAAATGGTGGATGTGAGCGCGGCTACAGCCAGAAGCAGAAAAAACAGGGCTGACCAAACCTGAGTCAAAGGCATACGGGCAAACACCTCCGGAAGGGTGACAAAAACTAATGTCGCCCCTTCCAGGCTCTCCCCGTCAAGTCCGAACGACATGACTGCCGGAAATATTATGAAACCCATCAGCAACGCCACCAGCAGGTCAAGTCCCGACACGGTCAACGCTGTGTTGGTAAGGTTGGTCTTATTGGGGAAATATCCTGAATAGGTTATCAGAATGCCCATACCGAGCGAAAGGGAGAAGAATGCCTGTCCGAGAGCATTGATCACGACCCCGGGTGTGATCTTTGAAAAATCGGGACTAAGGAAAAAAGCGAGACCGTCATAAGCTTTCGGGAATGTCATCGCCACACACGCAAATACCAAAAGTAGCAGGAAAAGTACAGGCATCATTACATTGCTCATCTTTTCAATACCCTTCTGCACCCCTTTTAAAAGGATAAACAGGTTTATGGCAATCATGATATAGGTCATGATGAGCGGTTTCCAGCTACCGGTGATATATTCCCCCATCCGGGCATGGAAGGAAGCAGCCATCGGATCGGGGGTGTTTACGGCACCGGCTACGGGCGCATACAAATTGCCGGTCACCGACTGCCAGAGATATTCCAATGTCCAACCGGCTACAACCATATAGAACGACAATATGAGATAGGAAGCCAATATGGCGACAGCACCGGTCAGCCACCATTTCCTGGAGGGAGACAGTTTCACGAACGCCCCCACCGCGTCACTGTTGGTGCCCCGACCGAGAGAAAACTCCGCGAGCATGACCGGGATGCCCAACAACAATACACACAATATATACAGAATCAGGAATGCCGCTCCTCCGTTTGCCTGAGCCTCGGAAGGGAAGCGCCATACATTTCCCAACCCCACAGCCGAACCTACGGTTGCTGCCACAAGTCCTATACGACTTCCAAATTTTGCTTTTTTTGCCATATTTTTTACCTATTTTTAGGGTCTTTCCCCATTTATAACGCAAAATTAATAAAAAAGTCGCAATTCAGTTGTACGTTGTCAGTTGTACGTTGACAGTTGTCTGTTACCTGTTGTCTGTTGTCAGTTGTCAGTCATTCATTATGTTGGCATATTCGCTAAATATCCGCATCTATTTCAATTATCAATTATGCATTATGAATTATGCATTCCCACCCCCTTCTCCCTTAAGCCTGTTGAGATATTCCGTCGGGGTCATGCCGAATTCATCCTTGAAACATTGACGGAAATATGCCACACTGTTCATACCGACCTTGAACGCTATCTCGGAAAAGGTATATTGCCCGCTTAGCAACAGATCTTCCGCCAGCTGCATCTTAGTCTTGCGGATATACTCGTTGGGAGAGATCCCGGTGAGAGCCTTCACCTTGCGATAGAGCGTAGACGTGCTCATGCACATGGTTCCGGCTATAAAATTGACATCCACATTCTCTGACGGAAGATTATCAGTGATAGCCTTGTTGATCTTTTCCATAAACCGGCGGTCGACATCGCTGAGAGATTTCATCAGTCGCTCCCGTTTAGCCACTATCGAATCATCCCCCGGATCCACCACCGGCTCCGGACGGCATGAAAATGTCTCCGTAAGTTTCATCCGTTGCAACAGAAGATTGTTGATGCGGCTCTGCAACAGCGACGAACTGAACGGCTTTGTAAGATAACTGTCAGCCCCGCTTGCGTAACCCTTTTCCCGGTCTGACTCCGATTCTTTTGCGGTCAGCAATATCACCGGAATATGACTTGTGCGCACATCTGCCTTAAGACGGCGGGTCATCTCTACCCCATCCATCACAGGCATCATTATATCGCTCACAATAAGGCTCGGCATGATTTCAAACGCACGTTCCATACCTTCCTTGCCATCGGATGCGCTCTTCACGTCGTAAAGATCGGTAAACGACTGGGTGATATATTCCCGGATATCCTCATTGTCTTCCACAACCAAGATCAATGGTTTCCCCTCTCCGAATGGCATCTCCTGCCCGGCTGTGCGGTCTTCTGCAGATGACTCAGTCACTTCCTCCTCTATATGCAATGACTCCGGATAAGAATCCCCTGCAGGGATTGATACAATAAACTCCGTGCCTTTCCCTTCCTCGCTTTTCACTGACACCGTTCCATGGTGAAGAGTGATCAGGTTTTTCACCAAAGACAGACCTATCCCCGTTCCCGCCGCCTGATGGGGACCTTTCTCCTGATAGTATCTGTCAAAAATATAAGATATCGCAGACTGCGATATCCCGACACCGGTGTCGGCTACCGAAATTATGATATTTTCATCCTCCTTCCGGCAATTTATCTTCACAACCCCCTGACGGGTATATTTCAACGAATTTGATATAAGATTGTCGAGTACAATCTGAATCACTTCCTTGTCATACAGGATCTGCATGTCGCCGGCTTCTGTCGCCACCTCCACGCGAATATCCGGATTCCGGTTCAGCTCCTTATATTTAAGCGACACTTCATAAACCGTGGCGGCAATATTGCCCCTGCGCACACACAGACGTCTGTTCTGCGTCTCGGTTTTCCGAAATTCGAGAATACTGTTTACCAGGTCAAGAAGCCTGCCGGCATTCCTGCGGACCATTACGAGGCTCTTCCTCTCTTTTTCGGGTATTGACAGATTTTTGGAAAGATCTTCCAGCGGACCTACTATCAATGTGAGGGGTGTGCGCAATTCATGGGTGATATTGGTATAGAATCTAAGTTTCTCATCATTGAGTTCCTGTTCCTGCATATGCCTTTCCTTCTCCGCCTTCAGAAGTGCCTCCGCATTTATGCGTTTGCGGTAGAAATAAAGAAGCGCCCCGATCACGCCAACGGCTATAAGAACATAAAGCAGTTTCGCCCACCATGACAACCATACCGGAGGAGGCAGTATGATCCGGAGCGACGCCGGTTCGCCCCATTCCTGATTCCTGACCCTGCATTTCACATAAAACACATATTTACCGGGCGACAGATCACGGAAAGTGGCGATATTTCCGTTGCGGGGCATAGTCCAGCTGTTGTTCATCCCCTCAAGCATGTAAGCATATTCCACCTCTCCGGCAAGTGCCAAATTCCGTGAAGAGAAAAATATGTCGAAACTGTTCTGACCGGGATCAAGGCGTATCTCCGATTTCCCTGTCACCTGAATCTCACTATTGCCGCAGCCTTCGCAGGATGGGCTTCCGAGCATAGCCATCTCGACTATGACAGGTTCCGGTGCGGAAACTTTCTCAAGCACCTTGACCGGATTAAACACGCAAAGCCCGCTTATAGCTCCGAAATAGATATTCCCCTGTTTGTCTGAAGCAACGCTTCTTCCACAAAAATTGCCTATGGGCACATGGTCACGGTGGGTGTAATTATAGATTTCTCCACCGCGGAGACAACTTATCCCCCCGTTTGTAGAAAGCCAGATGCATCCGCTGCGGTCTTGTGCCACAGCCAGGATATGACTGTTGGCAAGACCGGAGGCTCGGTTGATTATCTTTATATCATCCGGAGCTCCCGAAAAATCGTCAAAACACAGCAGCCCCTCTCCTGTGGCTACAAATATCCTGTTGTCCCTTGCCTTAAAAATATGGTTTACCGTGTTCGACGGTATTCCGGAATTGATATCGTATCTCCTGATTTCCTTGAAATCGCCGTCTGTGACAATCAGGCCCGCGCCGAATGTGCCTATCAGTATCGTGTCGGGAGAGAGAGGGAACACTGACCGGACAAGATTGTTTCCCACTTCAAACGGACCCTCCAGCGACATGGAGCGCTGATCATACCGCCACATTCCCCCCGACGAGGCGAGAAGCATATTTTCCCGGCTGTCGGATACGATATCCCTGACATCCACTTTTGAAGCAGAGGGGATGACTGTTTGGAATTGTCCTGTCTTCTTATCATACCGGCATGCCCCTTCATTAAAAAAGCCGAACCATAACGAGCCGTCGCGTGCCTTATATGAAGCCTGCACTATCGAGCCGGGGAGATTCCCGTTGTCTTTGCTGAACACTCTGACCAGCCGTTCACCGTCGTATTCTTCAAGTTGACCACTGTCTTTGCCAACCCAGATATGGTTGTCGTTGTCGACAGAAACCGACAGCACACTGTTAGCTGCCAGCACCTCTCCCTTTGCCGACACCACTCTCGCCGGGAGAAGGCGGAAAGCAGGCACATTCGGACTGATGATATTTACTCCGCCGCCCCAGCTCCCAGCCCATACATTTGAATAGTTGTCCTCATAAAGGCACCTCACCGATGGACTCGAAAGATGGTTCGGACCGAAATCTGACTTCATCGCCCGGCAATTAAGACTCCCTGGATGGGAAAACAGGGAATCCGACAGCTCGACAACCGCGATTCCACCCCTTTCCATAGCTACCCATAGAAGATTGTTGGAAAATTGACGTATGTCGCCTACAGAATGGCGCAGTTCCGGACAATAGTCTCCGAGACAGGTAAACGTCTGTTCATCCTGATTATACAACACCGGACCGACATCCGTGCCAAGCCACAGATTATTGAGCGAATCCTTATAGACGCAATTGAGATGAGACGATGGCAATCCTTTCGGCTCTTCCGGTGATACAAGGAAATGACGGGCGGTCTTTTTCTCGACATCTATTATAGAGAATCCGGCAAACTCATGCGCCACATAAAGAAACCCGTCGCCACCGTCGACCACGCTCCATACCGATGCATCGGGAAAACCTTTTACCGTGCCGCTGTTGTAGTGGACAAATTCGCCTGTATCAGGATTCAGATGGTCGATACCTCCTGAAAATGTAGCCACCCATATCCCGCCGTCTGATGCCGGCGCCACAGCCGTCACATCGTCTGTGGCAAGCGACGAAGGGTCGTCATATGAATGCCGGTAAGATCTGAATTCCCCTTTTTCATAATCATATGCATCCAGACCGGCGCGTTGAGTGGCTATCCACACAATAGGACGACAAGGATCGTCTACTATGCCGTTAAGTTCATTCCCCGTGATCGATGATGATTCAGCTATCTCATCTTTGTAATAGGTCTTGAAATGATGGCCGTCAAAACGGTTGAGCCCTTCATCAGTGGCTATCCACACAAAACCTTGCTTATCCTGGGTGATCCCCACGACATGATTATTGCTCAGCCCGCTTTCCACCCCGAGATAGTTTATGGAAAACTCTTCACGCAACGCTGACGCATAGACGTGGGAGAGAAGAAACAATAATATGAAAATGTGTTTCATGGAATGTTTGTGAGTCTGTATTATCCGTTGACACCGGGCATCACCGCCGGCAGCAACAAGTTTTTCTCCTCAAAGATAACAGTTTTTTCTTTGATATAGAACTGCATTTCAATCAAACGGCATATCTTGAATGATTTCAATAGTCATGTTGCATGATTTTCCATCATATCTTGTTGCCGATTAATCTAAATTTGCATCCGGAATACGGATCCGGCAACGGATGCCACGTTTCAGATATTGAATTTTTTTAATCCTACATATTAATAATTTATCTTAAAATCGCATGAAACTGTTTTCAAAATGTCTCACTGCCGGTATTTGCCTCTGCTCTCTTATGGCGGTTCCGGCGTGTAGCAGCGACGATGACTGGAAAGATGTGGACGGTGCTGTTCCCGCGCTGACTCTCTCTTCAGTGCATGAGATGACAGAAGCCGGACGAACCATCAAGATCGCCGGACAAGTTACCGACAACGACGGGATCTCGACCATCGACCTCGTCTGCAAGGCTCTAAACCTTAACAAGCGAATCAATCTTATCGAAATCTATGGAGAGCCTCAGAAAACTTACGATCTCGACTACTCCTTTAAAATTCAGGAAAACGAGACCGGTGATGATTTCATAATCGATGTGACCATCACCGACATCGGCGGACGGCAGGAAAAACAGCAGGTCAAGGTGACTATGGACGGCGATTTCACAGCACCCGTCTTCACCGCCGCCCCCGACAAGGATATCACGGTTATTCTCAAACCTCAGACCGCTTTCAACCTTCAGTTCACCGTGCAGGAC